>JAGBWA010000081.1 GCA_017630035.1 Bacteroides sp. | reverse complement strand
TTTTTCACCCAAATATCACGGCTAACAAATTATCAAATCTATTTTCGCTCGTAAATTCGCTCGTAAATCGTTCGTAATTTTTACGATTTTACGAGCGACCATACAGACTTATTCCCCTAAGTTGTGTTTTTGTTTTTCTGACTTAAATCCAGGATCGATCTTTTTCCATCTAATTACACCTTATATATAATACGCGCGCGCGAGGAAAACACCCTTTGTATAGTATCCAAAATACATTCCTAAAACACCCCAAAAAGACTCTAAAAAAATCACGCGTGATTTCCTCCGGAATCACGAACAATTTGCGCTGAATTCACGCGCAATTTTCGCAGAAATCACGCGTGATTCCGGAGGAAATTGCGCACAAATTCGGAGGAAATCACGAACAAATCCAGAGGAAATTGCGCGTGATTTTGGAAGCAACTTTTTAACTACAAAATAAATGGTTATCTTCGCACCATAAAAAGCTGAAAAATTCATGATTCGAACTCTTCTAATTATCGCCATAAGTTTTCTATTTGGTAGCTGCCATAGGCAAGTAAAGCCGATGGAATTGCAACAAACAGATAGTATATCTGCAATAACAACGGTAAAAATAAAGAATAGTGAGCAGCCGAAATCGACGAAAAGTGAACTAGCACAAAAACTTGATTCTTTGGGCTTTATCAATATTGCAGAAGCGGATAGCACAATCTTGATAGACTTGATTTATACACGCTCGGACAACTTTACCGGAGAGGTACTATACGAAACGCTTCGCGAAGCATACTTGCATCCATTGGCCATGGAAAGTCTGCTAAAAGCAAACCAATTGCTCAAAGCAAAACAGCCGAACTATAGCCTACTTGTGTTGGATGCCGCCCGACCCATGAGCATACAAAAGCGGATGTGGGACAAAGTGAAAGGTACACCTAATAATATATATGTATCAAATCCGAATAAGGGTGGCGGCATGCACAACTACGGAATGGCGGTCGATATAACCATTGTTGATGAGCAGGGAGAATGGTTGTCTATGGGTACAGGATTCGACCATTTCGGCATAGAAGCACACATTACCAACGAAGATGAATTGGTGAAAGAAGGTAAAATTACCAATGAAGAACGACAAAACAGAGTGTTGCTTCGTAGCATTATGCAAGAAGCAGGTTTTATACCTTTATATAATGAATGGTGGCACTTCAACCGACTGGAACGAGCGGAAACAATCGCCAATTATAAACTGATAGAATGATGAATAAAGAGACAAAAGAGTTCATACACGAACATGCTAAAGCGGATGTAAGAACGTTGGCACTACAAGCCAAGCGCTATCCGAACATTGACATGCCGAAAGCTATCACGCAAATTGCCGGATGGCAAATTGCTACCCATAAAATACCAACATGGGCAGCTTGTGATGAGATTTTGTATCCAGTTCATCTCTCTATGGAGCAGTGCTCCTCCGAAATTACAGCACGCTATAAAAAGAAAATCATAGCTAATTATCCCGCAGAACACCAAACGCTGACCGACTTGACAGGCGGTTTGGGAGTGGATTGTTCGTTCATGGCCGAAGCCTTTGAACGCGTTACATATGTAGAGCAACAAGAAACGCTTTGCCAACTGGCTAAACATAACTTTCCGCAATTGGGTTTGCAAAAAATCACTATTAACCAAGGAAATGCAACAGATTTCCTCAAGGAGATGCCTACGGTAGATTGGATATTTATCGACCCCGCACGACGCGATGGACATGGCAATAAAACCGTCTCGGTGGCCGATTGTGAACCGAATGTAGCTGAGTTGGAAACAGAACTTACAAGCAAAGCAAGAAACGTAATGATAAAACTCTCGCCAATGCTCGATTTAACTTTAGCGTTACAAACCTTGCACCATGTAAACGAAGTGCATGTAGTTTCTGCCAACGGTGAATGCAAAGAGTTATTGTTAATCTTAGGAGAAAAGACGACGAATGAAATCCCCATTCATTGCGTTAACCTACTATCCAACGGCGAAGAACAACATTTCTGTTTCAACAAGGAACAAGAAAACAATGCAGCATGCGCCTACACAGATCAACCATTAAAATACCTATACGAACCACATGCATCCATATTGAAAGCGGGAGGGTATCGTAGCATAGCCGAACAGTTCGACCTAAAAAAGCTACACCCTAATAGTCATCTCTACACATCGAACGAATGGATAGCCAACTTCCCTGGAAGAGGATTCCAAATCAACGCATCATTTGGATTCGGAAAGAAGGAACTGAAGGATGCAATCGGCAACGAACAGAAGGCAAACATCACTATTCGCAACTTTCCCGGTAGTGTAGCCGACCTACGCAAACGCCTAAAGTTATCCGAAGGAGGAACATGCTACCTCTTTGCCACAACCCTAAATAATGGGCAAAAAATCATACTGAAAACCACAAAAGTATAAAAATGTTACATCAGCATAACAATGTGTAACATGCGATAAAACATATCGATGCGTATATTGAAAAGAAAGCCGTATCTTTGGCGAAAGAAACTTATTATATAAATACTATATTTTATGAAACACTTACCCCTTTATCTTTTATTTGCTGCAGGATTGTGTTTAGTAGGTTGTAAACCTGCTTATCAAAACACAAACCTCTCTCCTGCCGAACGTGCAGAAGATTTGGTGTCGCGCATGACACTCGAAGAAAAAGTATCTCAAATGCAGAATACTGCACCTGCCATTCCACACCTTGGCATCAAGGCATACGACTGGTGGAATGAAGCATTGCACGGTGTAGGCCGCTCTGGTTTGGCTACTGTATTCCCCCAATCAATCGGTATGGCAGCATCGTTCGATAATGATTTGCTATTAGATGTATTTACAGCTGTTTCGGACGAAGCACGTGCAAAATCGACCAAAGCAAGCAACGAGGCTGGCGGATTGAAACGCTACCAAGGCTTGACAATGTGGACACCAAACGTGAACATTTTCCGTGATCCACGTTGGGGACGCGGACAAGAAACGTATGGTGAAGACCCCTACTTGGCTTCAATCATGGGTGTGGCTGTAGTAAACGGCTTGCAAGGACCTGACGACCAAAAGTATGATAAGCTACACGCTTGTGCAAAGCACTATGCTGTTCACTCTGGTCCGGAATGGAATCGTCATAGCTACAACGCAGAAAACATTGACCCACGCGAACTTTGGGAAACATACCTCCCAGCTTTCAAAGCATTGGTTCAAGATGCTAACGTGAAAGAAGTGATGTGTGCATACAACCGCTACGAAGGCGATCCATGTTGCGGAAGCGACCGTTTGTTGACTCAGATTTTGCGTGAAGAATGGGGATACGAAGGCATTGTAGTTTCTGACTGCTGGGCTATCAACGACTTCTTTGCAGAAGGTCACCACGAAACAGAACCAGATAGCGCACATGCTGTTGCCAAAGCTGTATTGAGTGGTACAGATATTGAATGTGGACAAAGCTACCGCGCATTGCCACAAGCTGTTAGAGAAGGTCTTATTAAAGAAGAAGATATTGATGTAGCTATTACTCGCTTGATGAAAGCTCGTTTCGAATTGGGCGAAATGGATAGCGACGAAGAAGTTAGCTGGAGACAAATCCCATATAGCGTAGTCAATAGCCAAGAACACAAAGACCTTGCTCTTGAAATGGCTCGCGAAAGTATGGTTCTGTTGCAAAACAAGAACAACGTATTGCCTTTGAACAAAAACATGAAGATTGCGTTGATTGGTCCTAATGCTAACGACTCTGTAATGCAATGGGGTAACTACAACGGCTTCCCCGAACATACAATCACATTGCTCGAAGGTTTGCAAAATGCCCTTCCTGGTGCAGATTTTATTTACGACCAAGGTTGCGACCTTACCTCGTCTGTAGTATTGCAAAGTATGTTTGCACAATGTAAAATTGATGGTAAGCAAGGCTTTAGTGCAAAGTATTGGAACAACGTGAAGCCCGAAGGCGAAGCTGAAGTAACAACACAAATCAGCACTCCATTCCGATTCACTACCGGTGGTGCAACTACATTTGCAGCAGGTGTTAACCTCTCGAACTTCAGTGCCGAATACGAAACAACCTTCACTGCACCCAGAACTGAAAACATCATCTTCCGTTTCCAAACAAAGGGTATGACAGTATTGAGCATCAACGGTGAAAGAGCAGCATTCAGCCGCGGTTATCGTAACCCAACCAATGCATACATCTTGAAAGCAGAAGCAGGAAAGGAATACAACATCAAGATTTCGTTCAGTGTGCCCGACCAATACGAAGCCTACTTGAACTTTGATATGGGCCGCGAAGTACCTCTCAACTTGAAGGAAGTTGTTGCTAAGGTAAAAGATGCTGATGTAGTTATCTTTGCTGGTGGTATCTCTCCTGCTGTAGAGGGTGAAGAAATGCCTGTAAGCATTCCTGGATTCAAGGGTGGTGACCGCACAACAATCGAGTTGCCAGAAATCCAAACAAACTTGCTCCGCGAATTGAAGAAAGCAGGCAAGCGTGTTGTATTCGTGAACTATTCAGGTTCGGCTTTAGCTTTGGCTCGCGAAGCTGAATTGTGCGATGCAATTCTTCAAGCATGGTATCCAGGACAAGCCGGTGGTACTGCTGTTGCCGACATCTTGTTGGGCAATTACAACCCTGCTGGTCGTTTGCCTATCACATTCTATAAGAGCACTGCACAACTTCCCGACTTTGAAGATTATTCAATGAAGAATCGTACTTATCGCTATATGCAAGAAGCTCCTCTCTTCCCATTCGGACATGGTTTGAGCTACACTACTTTCAACTATGATAATGCACAATTGAGCAGCACAGAATTGGCTGATGACCAAAAGGTAACACTTACAATTCCTGTAAGCAACACTGGTAAATTGGATGGTCAAGAGGTAGTACAAGTTTACTTGCGTCGTGTTGGCGATACAGAAGGTCCTTCTCATGCACTTCGTGCTTTCAAGCGCACAGCTATTGCACAAGGCGAAACTAAGGAAGTAAGCTTTGAATTGACTAAGGACGATTTCGAATGGTTTGATACTGTAAGCAGCACAATGCGTCCTATCGAAGGCGAATACGAAATCCTTTACGGTGGAACTTCAGACCTTGAAGCATTGAAGTCTTTGACTATCAATATCAAATAAGCGAAGGAAATAACTGATTGATATTAGTGCCGATGGTTTGCAATAATTGCTCCATCGGCATTTTTTTATAGTATGCCACCTGTTTATAGACATCTTCGATGGAGCATTGACTCTCGTCTGTTTCCAGCAATAAGCGATTATTTGGAATGGTAAGCAATGCTTTTGGTTGAAACTTCTCTCCAATAGACAAATAGAAACCATGTTTCACATAAGTAGCAGCTACGTTTGCATTTCCTCGGAAACCATGTATAATCCAAGGTTGCTTTGGGTTAATCTGCCGCTTTATAGCCAACAATTCATCCATGGCCTTCACGGCATGAATTACAAGCGGCTTTTTCACTGCTTCGGCTAAATCTGCTTGCTGTATAAACAGTTCTGTCTGAATGGATAACGATGCTTCTGAATGTTTATCAATACCAACCTCACCGATAGCAAGTACTTGCGGAAGAGTAACACACTTAGTAAGCATTTGCATCGTTTCTTCCGATGCAAGATGTGCCCTCCAAGGATGAATACCTATTGAATAGAATTTCCCTTCACTAACTACAAAATCCTCTAGATAACTATTTACGATAGCGCTACCTTGTGCAGAAGAATTGTGATGAGTATGTATATCGAAGTAATTCATTGCAGTAAAGAATGTTATGGCACAGGATCATAACCAGATCCACCCCATGGATGGCATCGCAAAATTCGTTTGATAGCTAAATAAAGACCTTTCAGTGGACCATGTTTGCGAATAGCCTCAACGGCATATTGCGAACAGGTAGGGGTGAATCGACACGAAGGTGGTTTAAGTGGCGAAATACACTTCTGATAAAAGAAAATAAGCAGAAGTAATAATTGAGAAAAGAGACGTTTTATGATAGCCACACGGACAGAAATTAGTTGTTTGCTTGTTTCTCTTCCTTCGATGAGCATTGCTCTGCAACACGTTGCAGGGCAACTTTCATCTTATTATTAATTACATCTGTTTCGGGTAATTCGTTCGAGAGGTAAATGAAGGCTAATGCCAACTTGCACTTTTCTCCATTTATAGTATCAAGCAACAAATGTTTATTCTTCCGATAGGCTTCCCTTATTTGACGCTTTACGCGATTACGCTTTACGGCTCTTTTAAAATGACGTTTCGACACACTGATTAGGATAGCTGCATCGGCATCTAAATCATCCAAAGGTAAGTAAACCACCCTAAGAGGAAAAAGCGAAAACGAGCGAGCACCGCCTGCAAACACCTTTTCTATTTGTTTTTTGCGATGTAGCCTTTCCGATTTGTTTAATGTCGGAGCAGACATTAATCTTTTGTTTTGTTGTTTGCCTTGATAAACAATTCTATCGCAGCCGTCATAGATGGAGCTTGAGGTGTTGGAGCCTCAACATCTAAACGCAAACCAGCATCGCGCACTGCTTGAGCAGTTGTAGCTCCCAATGTAGCGATTTTAATATCCTTTTGTTCGAAATTCGGGAAATTCTTTTGCAATGAAGCAACACCTGCAGGGCTGAAGAAGACAAGCATATCGTAGTCGAATGGTTCATCTGGAGCAAAGTCATTGCTCACCGTTCTATACATAACCACTTCTTGATGTTGCACTTTGCACTTATCGAGTGAGTTCTTAATATCATCGTTGTGCACATCCGACATTGGCACTAAGTATTTTTCGTTTTTATGCTTAGTGATGGTTGGCAACAAATCATCGAATTTTCCTGTACCGCCAAAGAAGATTTTGCGTTTACGATATTGCACATACTTCTGAATATACAAAGCCACAGCCTCTGAGACACAGAAATATTTCATTGTTTCAGGAATGTTCACTCTCAATTCTGTACAAAGGTGGAAAAAGTGGTCGATAGCGTGACGCGAAGTAAAGACAATAGCAGTATAATCCAAAATGGAAACTTTTTGTTGTCTGAATTCCTTAGCCGACAAGCTTTCAACCTTGATAAAAGGGCGAAAAACCATTTCTACTCCATACTTAGTTGCAATATCAAAGTAGGGCGATTTATCTGAAGCCGGTTTCGGCTGAGATACGAGTATCTTTTTAATTTCCAATGTCTTAAATTTTTATTATCCAACAATTGTTCAGCTCTACCAATCCTTTGTAAAAGACGAGGCAAGGCATTATTTCGAGGGCACAAAAGTACAAAATTAAAAGCAAACTGCCATGAATTTTTTCAGAAAAAAGTTTTAGCCACTTGTAGAGGGTCAATAACTTAGCAAAAAGCAAGCAAACAATGGCTATTATTGTCGTTACGTAAAAATCGGGAATTACAAACACAATACAAAGAATGGCAGGAAGCAATAAAATTCCCATATACAGAATCATCGTAACATAGGCTTCCAAACACAATTGCGTAACCGATCCGTTAAAAAAAATCCACCCAAATACACGATAAATTATTGTTTTTACCATGATGAAAGCAAGGCAAGCAACAATATAATTACCCAATAGTAATGGGATAGATACATGATTGATAAGTTCCGGGAATAGATAGATAAAATAAGTTTGTAACAACAATGCAGCCATCAAGCAGAATTGAATAAACAATATCACCATGCTTCGCGAGTCAGCACCTGTTGAATTGGCAAACAAACTTACCTGTTCACGCCCAAAAATAAATTCTTTGCCCACTGCTAATACAAACTTACGCGACCTACACAATACATACAATGTGCCCAACAGCGCCAACACTAGTATTCCCACCACTAAATCATCGTGCATAGGAAAATAGCCTTTGGGCACTGCCTCAATGGTAGTAGTCAGTAAATATGTAGGCAAGAGTTTTATCATATAGCGGCCAATTTTCGGATAGAGGCATCCCAAGTAGGAATTTTATTTATCAACTCAACGGCTTGTTCCGGTGTTTCGGCCACTGCCCAGATATCCATGTGTTGCTTACGCATGAATTGTTCATCGGCAGCTTTTTGCAACATTTCCAAAAGAGGGTTGTAATAGCCTTTTGTATTCAATATTATAATAGGGTTCAAATACAAACCAAGTTGCTTCCAAGTGATTACTTCGAGCAATTCCTCCAATGTTCCGCATCCACCAGGCAAAGCTATAATAGCATCGCTCAATTTTGCCATTGTTTGCTTGCGCTCGTGCATATCAGGCACAACAAGCAATTCGGTCAACCCATCGTGTTGCCATCCTTGCTCCACCATAAAAGAAGGTATCACGCCTGTAACCTTTCCGCCTTTTTCAAGTGCAGCATTCGAAACTTCTGCCATGAGTCCCATTCTTCCGGCACCATTCACAACACACATATCGTTTTCGGCCAACAATTCTCCTAATCGTTTAGCCGCTTCCACGTAAATAGGATCAATTTTTGTGCTCGATGCACAATAAACGCAAACTGTTTTCACTTGTAATAGGTTTTAATATGAAAAAAGCTCCGACAACCATTGGTTATCAGAGCTTGCTTTCTCCTCCAGAGTTGGACTACCAGGATTCGAACCTAGACAAACAGAACCAAAACCTGTTGTGCTACCATTACACCATAGTCCAATCATTTGTGCTTTCTGTTAAAAAGCGGTGCAAAGATAGAGGAGTTTTATGATATATGCAAATTTTTCGCGTATTTTTTGCGAAAAATTTATTTTGCAATGAGCAAAAAGTAGTTTTTCTTGCCTTTTTGCACCAATAAGTACTTATCGTTGAGCAAATCGGCCGCTGTAACTACTTGGTCGAAAGCTGCCAATTTTTCCTTGTTCAACGACACGCCACCGCCTTGTGCCATCTTACGCATTTCGCCTTTCGATGGGAATACAGCAGCATGGTCGGTAAACAATTCTACGGCTTTCACACCTTCGTTGAGTGCTTGGCGTGAGATTTCGAATTGTGGTACGCCTTCGAACACTGACAATAGTGTGGCTTCGTCGAGTTTCTTCAACGCATCCGATGTGCCGCCACCAAACAAGATAGCCGATGCCTCAACAGCAGCATTGTAATCTGCTTCCGAGTGTACCATGATGGTTACTTCCTTGGCCAATCGTTTTTGCAAAACGCGCATGTGGGGTGCTTCAGCATGTTCAGCAATCAATGCTTCAATCTCTTCCTTACCGATAGATGTAAATATCTTAATGTAGCGAGCAGCATCTTCATCGCTTACGTTCAACCAGAATTGATAGAACTTATAAGGAGATGTGTAGCGTGGATCGAGCCAAACGTTTCCGCTTTCGGTCTTACCAAACTTACCGCCATCTGCCTTAGTGATGAGCGGACAAGTAAGTGCAAACACCTCGCCACCATTTGTACGGCGAACAAGTTCCGAACCTGTAGTGATGTTACCCCATTGGTCGCTACCACCCAATTGCAATTTACAATTCTTGTGCTCGTACAGATACAAGAAGTCGTATCCTTGCAACAATTGGTATGTAAACTCGGTGAACGACAAGCCATCGCGTGCTTCGCCATTCAAGCGTTTTTGCACCGATTCCTTAGCCATCATATAGTTTACGGTGATGTGCTTACCAATTTCGCGTGCAAAATCAAGGAAAGTAAAGTCCTTCATCCAATCGTAGTTGTTCACCAATTCGGCTTTGTTCTCAGCATCGCTTTCGAAATCCAAGAATTTAGAAAGTTGCTTCTTGATGCACTCTACGTTATGACGCAATGTTTCTTCGTTTAGCAAATTACGCTCTTGCGACTTTCCCGATGGGTCGCCAATCATACCGGTAGCACCACCAATCAGTGCCAATGGTTTGTGTCCGCAACGTTGCAAGTGACGCAACATCATTACACCACACAAGTGACCAATGTGCAACGAGTCGGCCGTTGGGTCAATACCCAAGTATGCCGTTACCATTTCCTTCGCAAGCAATTCTTCAGTGCCCGGCATCATGGTATGCAGCATGCCGCGCCATCTTAGTTCTTCTACAAAATTCATCTATCTTCGATATATTAATTGATTCCTAAATTGAAAATTTCGGCAAAAATACACACTTTTTCCGAAAAATGCACATCATTTTTAATGAAATGCTTACCTTTGTACTTACATAAGTAAAAAACTCTCATCAAAATCTTTATGGCAATCGAAATAAAAAAAGTGGCTTCTAAAGCCGATTTGAAAAAATTCATCCGTTTCAACTACGAGTTTTACAAGGATAATCCCTATGCTGTGCCCGATCTTTACGAAGATATGTTGGCTACACTCGATCCGGAAAAGAACCCTGCTTTCGAATTTTGCGAGGCCGATTATTTCTTTGCCTACAAAGATGGAAAATTGGTAGGTCGCGTAGCAGCAATTATCAACCACCGCGCTAACGAAACTTGGAAGAAAGACGAAGTACGCTTTGGATGGATTGATTTCATCGACGACAAAGAGGTGTCGAAGGCACTTATCAACGCCGTTGAGCAATGGGGAAAAGAGCGCGGCATGAAGTACATTCAAGGACCTCTTGGCTTTACCGACCAAGACCCCGAAGGTATGCTCATCGAAGGTTTCGACCAATTGGGTACCATGGCCACTATCTACAATCACCCCTATTATCCCGAACACATGGCGAAGATGGGATTTGAGAAAGATGCCGACTGGGTAGAGTACAAAATATACATCCCCGATGCCATACCCGAAAAGCATAAACGCATCAGCGACATCATCCAACGCAAGTTCAACTTGAAAATCGTTAAACTAACATCGAAAAAAGAGTTGAAACAACGCTACGGAAAGGCTATTTTCGACCTTGTCAACGAAGCTTATGCCGAACTTTATGGTTATTCACTATTGTCCGACAAGCAAATCCAACAATACATCAAAACCTATCTGCCCATCCTCGACCTACGCATGGTGACATTGGTGGTTGATGCTGATGACCAATTGATTGCCTTGGGAATCTCTATGCCATCGCTTAGCAAAACATTGCAAAAAGCCAAGGGAAAACTTTTCCCATTTGGATGGTGGTACTTCTTGCAAACCATCTTCATGAAAAAATATCCACGTGTGCTCGATTTGTTGTTAGTAGCCGTGAAGCCCGAATATCAAAGCAAAGGCGTGAATGCACTGCTCTTCACCGACCTCATCCCCGTTTACCAACAACTGAATTACGAATATGCTGAAAGCAATCC
Organism: Bacteroides sp.; assembly: GCA_017630035.1. Taxonomy (GTDB): domain Bacteria; phylum Bacteroidota; class Bacteroidia; order Bacteroidales; family Bacteroidaceae; genus Bacteroides. Next base: position 16,995 of record JAGBWA010000081.1, on the reverse strand, counting down.
CGAGTTGGAAGAAAACAGCAAGGTGCAAGCACAATGGGAATACTTCCGCACCGAGCAGCATAAACGCAGACGTTGCTTTATTAAGCCAATCGAATGATAATGATATAAAGGTGAGCCGCGGCTCACCTTTATCGTTGTAATTGTAAAGGAATTTCCAATTTTGCAAAATATACCCCTACGAAAGGAATATTTTTTCCTCGTGAGAGAAAAAATTTTTTCTCGTGAAGGCTATATATCTCCCTGGTGAGAAAAATTCTATAGAGCGGATTATTGAGTTCTCCTATTTTGTAAAGAATGATTGTTGCGTTTCTATGCTAAAAGGTAGATACTTTCGCCTAATAAAAAAAACCTTGCGATGTTTTCTTGCGAACATGCATTTTTATTCTTATTTTTGCGGAAATAACCTAAAAAGGGCGAATAAGAAAAACTCATGGAAGACAACAATAGCGTGATGCTACCGCTTGATGAAGCGGACAACAACAATGCCACATCAGGCGTGCAATATACAGACGAGAATATCCGACACTTGGACGACATGGAACACATCCGAGTGCGCTCGGGTATGTACATCGGCCGATTGGGCGACGGACAACAGAGCGACGATGGTATCTATGTGCTCCTAAAAGAGGTCATGGACAACTCTATCGACGAATTCAAGATGGGTGCCGGAAAGAAAATCGAAGTAACCATCGAGGATAATCTGCGTGTTACCGTGCGCGACTATGGTCGAGGCATTCCGCAAGGCAAACTGATTGAAGCCGTCAGCAAACTGAACACCGGTGGTAAGTACGACTCGAAAGCATTCAAGAAGAGTGTCGGACTGAATGGTGTGGGTATCAAGGCGGTAAATGCTTTGAGTAGCCGCTTCGAGGTGGCCAGTTACCGTGACGGAAAGGTGCGTAGAGCAACCTTCGAACGCGGACAATTACAGAGCGACGAAACTCTCGACACCAAGGAAGAGAACGGTACATACATCTTCTTCGAACCAGACAATACGCTATTCATAAACTATAGCTTCCAGCCGCAGTTTGTAGAAACCTTACTACGCAACTATACCTACCTGAATACCGGCCTCACCTTCCTGTACAATGGTCAACGCATCCTTTCACGCCATGGATTGGAAGATTTGCTGAAAGACAACATGACCGCCGAAGGCCTATACGACATTGTACACTTGAAGGGCGAAGACATTGAAATAGCCTTTACGCATACCAACCAGTATGGCGAAGAGTACTACTCGTTCGTCAACGGTCAGCACACCACGCAAGGTGGTACACACCAAAGTGCACTGAAAGAGCATATTGCACGCACCATCAAGGAGTTTTTCAACAAGAACCAAGAGTTTTCCGATATCCGAAACGGCATTGTTGCCGCCATTGCATTGGATGTGGAAGAGCCAATGTTCGAAAGCCAAACGAAAACCAAACTGGGTAGCAACAACATGTGGCCGGCCGTGCCGCAAGAGGGAAAAGCCGCAGGCCCGACAGTAAACAAGTTTGTGGGCGACTTCATTAAAACCGAAGTGGACAACTTCCTACACAAACATCCGTTGGTGGCCGAAGCCATGCTACAAAAGATTCAAGAGAGCGAAAAGGAACGCAAAGCCATTGCCGGTGTTACAAAGTTGGCTCGCGAACGCGCCAAGAAAGCCAACCTGCACAACCGCAAGTTGCGCGATTGTCGCTACCACCTCAACGATGGCAAAGGCAAAGAACAAGAAGCCGAATCGTGTATCTTCATCACCGAGGGCGACTCGGCCAGTGGTTCTATCACCAAGAGCCGCGATGTAAACACACAAGCGGTGTTCTCGCTTCGAGGTAAACCGCTGAACAGCTATGGCCTAACCAAGAAAATCGTTTACGAAAACGAAGAGTTCAATCTGCTTCAGGCCGCATTGAACATTGAAGACGGCATAGAAGGCTTGCGCTACAATAAAGTAATCGTTGCTACCGATGCCGATGTGGACGGTATGCACATCCGCTTACTGATGCTTACCTTCTTCTTGCAATTCTTCCCCGACCTCATCAAGAAGGGACACGTCTATATCTTGCAAACGCCCCTCTTCCGCGTGCGCAACAAGAAAGAAACACGCTATTGCTACACCGAAGAGGAGCGCGTGGCAGCTATCGAAGAACTTACACCAAACCCGGAAATCACCCGATTCAAAGGTTTGGGCGAAATCTCGCCCGATGAGTTCCGCCACTTCATTGGCAAGGATATACGCTTGGAGCAAGTATCTTTGCGCAAAACCGATTTGGTGAAAGAATTGCTTGAGTTCTACATGGGAAAGAACACCATGGAAAGACAAAACTTTATTATTCAAAACCTTGTTGTAGAAGAAGATATACCCAATGAATAGAGCCATCTTCCCAGGAACATTCGACCCCTTTACCATCGGACACGAATCGATTGTTCGACGCGCGTTGACCTTCACTGACGAAGTCATCATAGCCATTGGCATCAACGAACAGAAACATTCGCTCTTCCCCGTAGCGAAACGCGAACAGATGATTCGCGACTTTTACAAAGACGAGCCGCGCGTAAAGGTAATGTCGTATAGCAACCTGACCGTTGATTTTGCACACGAAGTGGGAGCAAACACTATTATCCGAGGTATTCGCACCGTAAAAGACTTTGAATACGAAGAAACAATAGCAGACATCAATCGCAAGCTGACCGGTATAGAAACCATTTTCCTATTTACCGAACCCGACTTAGCAAGCATCAGTTCGAGCATCGTACGCGAATTGATGAAATACAACAAAGAGATTACCCAATTCTTGCCCAAAGGAATGAAACTATGAGAAAATACGCATATTGCTTGTTACTAACCCTCACCAGCATCCTGATATGCAACTCTTTGTCAGCACAAAGCAATCAGGCCGCAAGGAAATTACAATTGGCCGAATTTGCCATCAGCCGACTCTATGTAGATGAAGTGAATGAAGAGGAGTTGGTAGAGAAAGCCATTACAAGCATGTTGGAGGAGTTGGACCCTCACTCTACCTATACTAATGCCGAAGAGGCAAGAAAAATGAACGAACCTTTGGAAGGCGAATTCGAAGGCATCGGTATCCAATTTCAAATGATGGAAGATACACTCTTGGTGGTGCAACCCGTATCGGGTGGTCCGTCCGAAAAAGTAGGAATCTTGGCGGGCGACCGCATCACGGCGGTAGAAGACACACTGATTGCCGGTGTAAAGATGAGTACCGAAGAGATAATGAGCCGCTTAAGGGGACCAAAGGGAAGTGTTGTAAAGCTGACCATTATCAGACGCGACATTGACGAGCCGCTCACCTTCGACGTGAAGCGCGACAAAATACCCATCTATAGCTTAGATGCATCGTACATGATAACCCCTACCATCGGATACATCCGCCTTAACAAATTCGGAGCCAACACCATCGAAGAGTTTCAAGCCGCGTTAAGCAAGCTACAAGGCCAAGGCATGAAGGATTTGATATTGGATTTGCAAGGAAATGGCGGAGGATACCTCAATGCAGCTATCGACTTGGCCAACGAATTTCTTCCGCAAAAGAGTCTGATTGTCTATACCGAAGGCAAGGCATCGAAACGAAGCGAATTCGTAGCAAAAGGGAATGGTAACTTCTTGAAAGGCAAGCTCGTGGTATTGGTCGATGAATACTCGGCATCGGCAAGCGAGATTGTAAGCGGTGCTATCCAAGATTGGGACAGAGGAACCATCGTAGGCCGACGCACCTTTGGCAAAGGATTGGTGCAACGCCCCATCGACCTGCCCGACGGCTCGATGATACGCCTCACCATTGCACGCTACTACACCCCATCGGGACGTTGCATCCAAAAGCCATACGAAAAGGGCGAAGAAGAGGATTACGACAATGAATTGGTGAAGCGTTTGGAACATGGCGAACTGATGCATGCCGACAGCATTCACCTACCCGACTCGTTGATGTTCAAAACCAAACGATTGGGGCGCACCGTATATGGCGGTGGCGGCATCATGCCCGACTATTTCGTTCCCATAGATACTACACTTTATAGCGATTATCATCGCGACCTTGTAGCCAAAGGTGTAGTGATAAAAACAACCCTGAACTACATTGAGAAAAATCGCAAAGCATTGACCAAGAGCTATCGTAAGTTCGACGATTTCAATCGCAAGTTCGAAGTAAGCAACGAGCTATTGGACGAATTGCGAAAAGAGGGCGAAAAAAGTGGTGTGGCCTTTAACGAAACGGAATATAACACTTCGCTACCACGCATAAAGACACAACTGAAAGCACTCATCGCACGCGACATTTGGGAGATGAGCGAATACTACCAAGTAATGAACCAAACGGACAACGTGGTGCAACAAGCCTTGAAAATTATAGAAAAGGACGGTTAGTTACCAAACAACCAACGATTCAGCCAGCGGTTGATGTAAATGTTGGCAACCGCACATCCTGCCCCCAAAGCAGCACCGGCCAATACATCGGTGGGATAGTGTACGCCCTCGTTTATGCGCGAAACACCCACCGAACAAGCCCATAGCGCCGACGGAGCAATGACATACCATTTAGGATAACGTATGCTGAGCGAGGTGGCCAAAGCAAAGGCCGTAGAGGTGTGTCCGGAAGGGAACGAAGGAGTATCCTCCAAACTAAATGGATGAATCCTATCAGGATATTTCTCGTAAGGGCGACGGCGGTCGAAAAGATACTTCATACCATAGGTCACCGCCACAGCACCGGCTACCGACGTGCCCACATAAACTGCATCTTTCAACAAATCCTGGTCATCGTTTATCAAAGCAACAGCCGCCATTGCTACGGGCACACCAACCGCCACGTAAGGAGCTGTTTTAGAAACAACCTTATTGTAGTTACGCACAAAGCCACTATCCCAACTATTGATGCGACGAACGGTGTTTACCTCCCAATTTTGTGCACAAACAGCTTGAGAAAATACGACGAAAAACAAAAAATAAGCAATACGTTTCATAGTAACATCCATTTGGGGGACAAAGATAAAACAAAAAAGCAAGCAAGAACGTTTGCACTACACTTAATTTGTATTACCTTTGTAGCAATCGAAAAAAGTTTATGAAGAAAAAAACTATTTGTAAAGGAGTAGATTGCAATCTTTGTACATTAGCAGACACATCTTCACTCTTGTTCAGACGCTTTCCTAAGGGGACACACTTCCCAGCAGAAAAGCGTATTAAGAATTGTATCATCCTTGTTCAGAAAGGAGAACTCCTAATCAATAGTAGCGAATATCCCGGTACCATTCTGAAAAGCATGGACATGGTTTTGCAAGGCATTGGTTCGAAACTCGAATTGTTGGCTCTGACCGATGTGGAATACTATATCTATTGGTTTACCGAAATGGAAGACCTGATATGCAAAGAGCATTACGACCTTGTGTTGGAGAATGCAACAGAACCGCTTGTCTATACTCCCCTAAAAGCGCTTCCATCAATCAATCATCTATTTACAGATTTAACTGCCTACATCAATAGAAACAAAATACCTTGCGCCCGCTTTCTTGACATGAAGGCGCGCGAATTCATCTTCCTACTGACCACGCTATATCCCATGCACCAAATCAGTAGCTTCTTCTATCCTATCAGTATCTATACCGAAAGTTTCTACTATTTCGTCATGCAAAACTACGAAAAGGTGAAGAATGTGGAAGAGTTTGCCCACTTGGGCGGATACAGCACCTCCACCTTCCGCCGCCTCTTCAAGAACATGTTTCACGTGCCGGCCTATGAGTGGATTTTAGACAAAAAACGAGAAGGAATCTTGAGCGACCTTAGGGGAGATGAACGTTTGGCGGTTCTTACCGAGCGATACGGATTTGAAACACCTTCGCATTTTGCCCACTTCTGTAAGAGCTCGTTTGGCGACACACCGCGCTCGTTACGGAAAAGATTGCTCGAAGGCGAAGCGAGTGCATGCAACATCGAAAAGGAACTTCGCAAGAAATTACGCCTGAATGCACCAAAGAATTAAAGAATTATTTCTTTAATCGTTTGCTTTATCAAGGTATTTCTTCTATTTTTGCAACATATTAACTAAAAAGAATTAAGAAACAATATATAATCATTATTAAATAACTTAAATTCAAACATTTTTGTGGTTAAGTAATTCATCTGTAGGAAGGAAAGTGGTAATGAGCGTTACCGGTCTCGCACTTATCCTGTTTCTGACGTTCCACATGGCCATGAATCTTGTTGCCTTGGTTTCAGCCGAAGGCTACAACATGATTTGTGAGTTCTTGGGAGCAAACTGGTATGCATTGGTAGCTACCGCTGGTCTGGCTGCCTTGTTCGTGATTCACATCATCTATGCTTTCTGGTTGACTATGCAAAACCGCAGAGCACGTGGTAACATCCGTTACGAAGTTACTGCAAAGCCAAAGAACGTAGAATGGTCTTCACAAAACATGTTGGTGCTTGGCATCATCGTAATTGTAGGTCTTGGCCTTCACTTCGCACAATTCTGGGCAAAGATGCAATTGCCAGAGTTGATGCACAAATTGGGCGCTGAGGTAGATGTAACAAATGCAGCAAATGGTGCATTCCACATCCAAGCTACTTTCAGCTGCTGGATTAACGTAGTGCTCTACCTTGTATGGTTGGCCGCTTTGTGGTTCCACCTCACTCATGGTTTCTGGAGTGCTCTCCAATCATTGGGTTGGAACAACCAAACTTGGATTAAGCGTTGGAAGTGTGTTTCAGACATCTACGCTACTATCATCGTGTTGGGCTTTGCAGCCGTAGTTATCGCATTCTTCATTAAATCGTTGTGCTGCGGTGCTGCTTGCTAAACATCATAAATCATTAATCATAAATTGAACATTATTATGACTAAGATAGATTCTAAAATCCCCGCAGGACCGGTGGCTGAGAAATGGACCAACTATAAAGCTCACCAAAAACTTGTGAACCCTGCTAACAAACGTCGTTTGGACATTATCGTTGTTGGTACAGGTTTGGCTGGTGCAAGTGCAGCAGCTTCACTTGGCGAAATGGGATTCCGTGTATTCAACTTCTGTATTCAAGACTCTCCTCGTCGCGCACACTCTATCGCTGCTCAAGGTGGTATCAATGCTGCCAAGAACTATCAAAACGATGGCGACTCTGTATATCGTCTTTTCTACGACACAGTAAAGGGTGGTGACTATCGTGCTCGCGAAGCCAACGTATATCGTTTGGCCGAAGTATCAAATAACATCATCGACCAATGTGTGGCTCAAGGTGTACCTTTCGCTCGCGAATATGGTGGCACATTGGACAACCGCTCATTCGGTGGTGCACAAGTATCTCGTACATTCTATGCTAAGGGTCAAACAGGCCAACAATTGTTGTTGGGTGCTTACTCTGCATTGAGCCGTCAAGTAAACGTAGGTACAGTGAAATTGTACACTCGTTACGAAATGCAAGACGTGGTAATTGTTGATGGCCGCGCTCGTGGTATCATCGCCAAGAACCTCGTTACCGGTAAGTTGGAACGCTTTGCCGCTCACGCTGTAGTTATCGCTACCGGTGGTTATGGTAACGCATACTTCCTCTCTACCAACGCTATGGCATGTAACTGCTCGGCAGCTATGGCTTGCTACCGCAAGGGTGCATGGTTTGCCAACCCTGCTTACGTACAAATCCACCCAACTTGTATTCCTATCCACGGCGACAAGCAATCTAAGTTGACTTTGATGTCAGAATCATTGCGTAACGACGGTCGTATCTGGGTACCAAAGAAGTTGGAAGATGCCAAGAAGTTGCAAGAAGGAACATTAAATCCTAACGATATTCCAGACGAAGACCGCGACTTCTACTTGGAACGCCGCTATCCAGCATTCGGTAACTTGGTACCTCGCGACGTAGCATCACGCGCAGCTAAGGAACGTTGCGACAAGGGTTATGGTGTAAACAATACAGGTTTGGCCGTATTCCTCGACTTCAAATATGCTATCGAACGTTTGGGTAAGGATGTAGTGGCACAACGCTATGGCAACCTCTTCGACATGTACGAAGAAATCACCGACGTTAGTCCATACGAAAGCCCAATGATGATTTATCCTGCTATCCACTACACAATGGGTGGTATCTGGGTTGACTATGAATTGATGACTTCAGTGAAGGGTTTGTTCGCTATCGGCGAATGTAACTTCTCTGACCACGGTGCTAACCGCCTCGGTGCTTCTGCATTGATGCAAGGTTTGGCCGATGGTTACTTCGTGTTGCCTTACACTATCCAAAACTACTTGGCCGACCAAATCACTGTTCCTCGCTTCTCTACCGATCTTCCAGAATTTGCTGAAGCTGAAAAGGCTATCAACGATAAGATTGACTGGATGATGAACATCAAGGGTAAGAAGTCTGTAGATTCTATCCACAAGGAACTTGGCCGCATCATGTGGGACAACGTAGGTATGGCTCGTACAAAGGAAAGCTTGACCGAAGGTTTGAAGCGCATGAAAGAGGTACGCAAAGAGTTTGAAACCGAACTCTTCATCCCAGGCAGCAAGGAAGGCATGAACGTAGAGCTTGACAAGGCTATCCGTTTGTGGGACTTCATCATCATGGGCGAACTCATTGCTCACGATGCTTTGGCACGCGAAGAATCTTGCGGTGGTCACTTCCGCGAAGAACACCAAACAGAAGAGGGCGAAGCTAAGCGCGACGACGAAAACTTCTTCTATGTAGCTTGCTGGGAATACCAAGGCAGCGACGACAAAGAACCTGTATTGCTGAAAGAGCCATTGGTTTACGAAGCTATCAAGGTACAAACTCGTAACTATAAATCATAATCTCAGATAATCATGGATAAAAATATATCATTTACTTTAAAGGTATGGCGTCAAGCCGGTCCTAAGGCTAAGGGCGAATTCAAGACATACCAGATGAAAGATATTCCGGGCGATACTTCATTCTTGGAAATGCTCGATATCTTGAACGAAGAACTGATTTCAAAGGGCGAAGAACCAATCGTATTCGACCATGACTGCCGCGAAGGTATCTGCGGTATGTGTTCACTCTACATCAACGGACACCCACATGGTCCTGCTACCGGTGCTACCACTTGCCAAATCTACATGCGTCGTTTCAAAGATGGCGATACTATCACTGTTGAACCTTGGCGTTCGGCCGGTTTCCCGGTTATCAAGGACTTGATGGTGGATCGTACTGCCTACGACAAGATTATGCAAGCCGGTGGTTATGTAAGCGTACGCACAGGTGCTCCTCAAGATGCTAACGCTATCTTGATTCCGAAGCCAATTGCCGACGAAGCAATGGATGCAGCAAGCTGTATCGGTTGCGGTGCTTGTGCAGCAGCTTGTAAGAATGGTTCGGCTATGTTGTTCGTATCGGCTAAGGTTAGCCAACTCAACCTGCTTCCTCAAGGCAAGCCCGAAGCACTTCGTCGTGCCAAGGCCATGTTGAGCAAGATGGACGAACTTGGTTTCGGTAACTGTACCAACACACGCGCTTGCGAAGCTGAATGTCCAAAGAACGTTTCAATCAGCAACATCGCTCGTTTGAACCGCGACTTCATCAAAGCTAAGTTGAAAGACTAAGCCACATAAGCTACATAAATGAGAAAAGCCCCGGCCGAATGGTCGGGGCTTTTTATTTGTCTTTCGCGCGCGCGTATTATATATAAGGTGTAAACGCGCCGTTTCTGTTAGTTGCGAGCAGCCATTAAGTTGTTATCGGATTGCGCCATTTGGAAACTGTTTTGCATGGCCCAATCCTCGCTGGCCTCATCCCATCGGTACAGCGTCACCGCCACATCACCGCCGGGCAGTTGGTTGTATGCTTGCTTGGCCACCACTTCCGAATAGTCGGCTTGTTTCGGATTCCACAAGGCATAGTTCACGCTAAAGCCGGCTTGGTCGTAAATATAATAGAGCGAATGGCTCTTCTCCCACTGTTGTTTCTCCTCGTTCCACTTCATCACCTCCTTTTGCTTCAGGCGTTCCTGGTCGTCATACACAAAGGCATACTTCAGGTAATTCTTCAGGAATCGTCCGTCTCTACTTGTTTTGTAAACCATCTGTTGTGTCACCACCTCATCGTTCATTTCAGTGTTATACACATAGTTACTTTCGGCTGTTGCCAGATGCATCGATGCAATCAAGACTGTTAATGCAGTAATTAAATTCATAATGTTTTAAGTTTTAAGAGTTAATAATACATTTGTTTCTTATTTCTGATGCAAAGATAGGGCGCAGCCGGTGGGGGGAAGGTTAATGCTATGTTATCTTTAGGTTAATGTGTCTGTGTGTATTAATCGATTCCACTAAATAATTATCCTAATGAAAGGAGTTTAACAGAAATGTTTTATATTTGCCCAAATTTATATAGAAATGAAACAGCACTTTATACGAATTATTACTGCATCTGCACTATTCATATTATTGGCCTTACAAGTAGTTTGGTTATATAATACATATAATCTACTTAAAAATGATATCAGAAAAGAGTGTAATGAAATTTTAGAAAAAGCATTATACGAAGAAGTAGATATTATTGCCAACAATCTTAAGGAAGGATTTACAATAGGTACACGTGTTGTTGAATCTTCCTTAAACGATAGTATTAATGAGTTTACTTATTTATACGATGGACTATCCAAAAACAACTATCTGTCTTTAAATAGAATAGATTCTATTGCAGGAGAATTATTAGACGCAAACAATTTTAATGTTGATTATTCTATTAATATTGTTAATCCAAGAACATTAGATTTGATTAGAAAAAGTAATAATAATCATGAAACTTCTTGGTACACAATAGGCTCAAAAGTCCTTGTAACCAGACTTGATATGTCCGAAGGCATCGAATTAATTCTCAATAATCCTATTAACCTAATCTTCCAGCGAATAAATCATCTACTAGTCAGTACGCTCATTATCATGCTGTTTATCATAGCGTGTCTTATCTATCAAACAAACTTGATATTTGTATTGAAACGGATTCTGCAACTTCGCGAAGACTTTACCTATGCCCTGATTCACGACATGAAGTCGCCCCTCAGCACCATCTTCATGACGCTGAACTTCCTGCATAGCGGGCGGATGGATAGCAAGCCGGAGATGAAAAAGAAGTATTTCCAGATTGCCGAAGAGGAGGCCGACAAGCTGCTGAAGCTGACCAACAAGGTGCTAACCATATCGAAACTGGAGAAGCAGAAAATGGAAATGCGCCTGAGCTGCGTTGCCTTGGCACCCATGCTGGAAAGGCTTATCGAGAAGTTCAAGGCCAAAAGCGAGAAGCCGCTGCACTTTGCATTAGACCTGAAAGTGCCCACCGTAACGGCCGATGAGGAATACTTGGAAGAGGTATTCAGCAACCTGATAGACAATGCCGTGAAATACTCGAACAAAGAAGAGGTGGAGATTTCCATTACGTCGGAAACGGACAAGGCCTATACCATAATAAGGGTACACGACAACGGCATGGGAATAGCGCAGAAGCACCTACCCAATGTGTTCAACAAGTACGAACGCGGAGCAGCCAGCAAACGGATACGCAAAGGTGGAGCAACTGGCTTTGGCTTGGGGCTGAACTTTGTACAACAAATTATCGAAGCCCACCGTGGAAAGGTGTTTGCCAACAGCATTGAAAACGAATTTACCGAAATAATTATCTATCTTCCCAATCAGTTGCTTGCAGAGGAGAATTAACAAAATGTCAAATCTGACATTTTGATTTCTAAACTGCGCGAGAATCGCTTATTTCGGAGCAAGGTAAGGAGTGGTTCGAAAAAACGAAATGGAAAGCAGTTAGTTGACTGATTCATTGAGCAGTATCGAAATCCTTACAAAAATTCCACGAAGAAACTGTTAAGCATAATTACTTTTTGGAGCCGGTTTTAACCCTCTTGCCCAAAACATTTAATGTTATTGGCCAAAACATTAAACCTTTTCAGCCAAAACATTTAATCTTTTCGCTCGAAACATTCGATGTTACAACCAAAAAGCTGCGTAGTTTCAACGAAAAAGCTGCGTAGTTATGCCATTTTGCACGCATTATTGCAAGCAATCGTACCGGTTTTACAATATTTCAGCACATATTCTCGAAAAGCACTTGTAAGCATATCGCCCGCAACAGAGGCATTATGACAACAAAACAGCCCGTTCACTATCAAATTGAACAGACTGTTTTGTATCCTATTTAAGCCATCAAAGAATCAGTTGCTTGATTAGCGGATAGGCTTTGACAAGGAAATAAAGAGCCATTATAATCTACTTGAAAAACAATTTATTTAATGTTATAAATATTATAGCTATTTCCACAATAACGAAGAATGGAATAGAACTTATAATTGCAACAATAAAATCTGCTTGATATACATTTTTCGCAATCATTGCAGGAATGTATATCGACAAGAATCCCAATGCTACACAATATTCATTTCGAATAGGATTCTGTACAGGCCTTATTTCGCGATTGCAAGTATTGCAACGTATTGAGTGTTTGGAATCTTTAAGAAGGTAGATTAAACACCTTCTTAAAGATATTTTTTGGTTACAATGAGGACAAATTCTGCTATTATTCATAACATTAAATTTTGTATATTTTTAGTTATCCATGTAAAATATCGTTTCCGTTTTGTGATTGCAAATCAAAAGTAACAAATATAGAAGATTAAAGAATCAGTTGCTTAATTAGCGGATAGGCTTTGACAAGGAAATAAAGAGCCAAAAAGCCTAACGTAATCTTGGCGAAAGTCAATACTTTCTTCTTATCCGATTCGCTCAACTCGTGTTCGTGCTCCCTATTCAGCTTCACCAACTGAAAGATAAATGCAACAAACATAAGCAACCAGCAGACGAAAATCAGAATGATGGCCAAAGAGATATAAGGCGGATTATCGAGCATAGGCCACATCCATTGTGGCAACTCCACCATCGGGAACAGCGATTTGCAAGCCCATAAGAGCATCATTACAAGTAATGAGGCTTGCAGCGTGTAAGAGAATTGTTTTGTAGTCATAACGTTTATACTTTAAGATTATTATTGTTTATCTGCTGCAAAGGTAGCTCCCCTCGATGTTTGCTTACGTTATCGCAACGTTAACTTTACGTTAAGATGTTATGAGATGCTTGTTTTGGCAAATCCATTCCCAACAATTAATTGAAATTGTTTTCTTCCGTAAGTATAATCTTCTCAATCTCTGCAATGGACTCATCTGTAAATTCATGTGTTATAATTCCTGTATTTAAATAATGGATATTGTCACATATTTCATGTAATGCAGAAATCTGATGTGATGAAATTATTATGGTCTTGTTTCTATTTTTTAGTTCTCTAATTAGTCGTTTCAATAATATGCAACCTTTTAAGTCTACGCCATTAAATGGTTCGTCTAATATGTAAACGTCAATTTCTTGTAAGAGCAAAGCCATGAATGCTAACTTTTTTTTCATGCCTGTAGAATATTCAGAAGCGTATTTGTGTAGTGGTAATTGGAAATATAGATTTAGTTCTTTTATTTTAGAGATATTTATTTTGTTGCCACTTGCCTTGATGCAGAACTCTATATATTCCCACCCTGTAATCAATGAATAAAAGAAAATTTCGGAAGGTAGATATCCGATTTTTATATTTTTTTCTTTAGTGATTGTTCCATTAGAAGGCAATAATCCTAGAATGCAATTGAAAAATGTTGTTTTCCCAGCACCATTTTCGCCTACCATTCCATATATTCTTCCAGATTCATAAATTAGGGATAATCCATTAAGGACTTTTACTTGTCCAAATGATTTGTGTAGTTTCTTTATCTTTATTAATTCCATATCATTTTTGATTTTTTATATAATATGAATGAGACAATGATTAGATATACAATGGAAACAATGTTCGCTAATGGAATAAAATAGGAAAGTGCATATACTGGTAAATATATGATAAGAAATATTAATAAAGGAAATTGGGATTGATGTATGAAATGGGAGATTCCTGCATATTGCATGAGAAATATGCAAGATACTATATATGAGAGAATAAAAATCCATTCTGATGTTAAGGATGAATAGGTAATTAATATTGTAATAAAAGGTGCAGATAGAATTAAAATATTCCAAATATTTGCTCTTAAGATGATTTGCTGAAGCGTATTATAATTTTTATATATAGTAAAATATTCTCTATTTATAGGGTGGGTATATGCGTTTGATTGTAGTATTCCCCATATCATCATACATACTTTGATGATACGTATATTTCCATGATTGCATCCAAGAAAAGATACGATAAGAAGTAGAATATATGCAAAATGATATTGTCGGAACATGCGGATGTATTCCATGTTTCCTTGATATAAAATTTTTAATTTTATAGGATTTATATGGAAATGATATGATTTAAAGTAAGGAAGAAGTAATGCTGACGCTAAAATGAATATGATTCCTAACCAGTTCCCTTTTGGCAATTCTATCAAGATAAAAGGTAGGCTTAGAATTAAATATTCTTTTTGAAAAAATGAGCAAGCACTTGGAATTTTTTCTGTGATGAAAAGTTTGTCTTTTCGCGTTTTGTTGTATCTGTTAAATATTAATAAATAAAGACAGGGGATAAACCATTTATGCTCTATCTTACATAACACTGTAATAATAAAGCATATGATGGAAAATAATATGGTGGTTCTTAATATGCCAACTTCCCTCATAAGCCTAATGAGGAATTTTATCTTGAGTTTAAAATAATATAATAGTATTTGCTGAAAATTTTACAACCCTCTCTGAGAAATTTCCTCAGAGAGGTAATTTGTTTAATAAGCTTCTTGTGAATAAAGAAGTAAAATTGCTGTAATGACAAGGGCTGCGGTCAATCCGCCGCCGTTTGTGTCTGTCATTTCTTGCAAACTCATTTCCTGCATCAAAGCATTCTCATGTGAATTTTCCGTGTCTTTAAAATTTTAATTGTTAATAATTTATTGAATGCTTACACTAGTGTATTCTTTTTGTTTTACCAGCTGGTTACAATGAGGGCAAATTCTGCTATTATTCATGGCATTAAATTTTGGCAAATCCATTCCCAACAATTATCCTTTCCCGATTGGAGGTCGGCTATCGGGTTCTTGATGGTTACATCCGGCGAAAGCCTGTCGTCGGCATCCAATGCGCTGCATGGACGGCAGAAATAGGAGTGGCTGACAAATGCCTTTGTCTTTGTGTAGGGCAAAACCACCGGAAGAATATCGCCATAGCAAGTAGGCTTTTGCGAAGTATCCGAACCAATCAGCGTAAACAGTCTGTTGTCTTTGATGGTAGTAGCCAGGTAGTTGGCACTGCTGAATGTGTTTTGCCCTTGAATAAAGAGTACCCTACCCGTATAGCGACGTGGCAACCGCTTGCGGTTGGCAAATTCGTCCATCCATTTAATCGCCTTTTGGTTGACCAATCCATCTTTCACCGCTTCCGCTGCTACCGGGAACATGGTATGCTTTTGCAAGAAGTCGGACATGCGGAGATACGTCTCATAACGCGCAAAGCTTTGTTCTTCGGGCAGCAACGTTTCGAGTAACATATCACCCAAGAGGCTGTTACCCCCACCGTTATAGCGGATATCCACCACCAACAGTTCGGTGGATGCTTGTTCCATCTCGGCATACATGGCATCAAGGAACTCGGCAAAATCGGGTAATGAATCGGCAAGTTCCTTATCGGCATCCATACCAAACAGCTTGCAATTCAGCAGATAGGTTGCCCTGTCCATCATGGCATTGAACTGAAAGTAGCATATCCCATCCACTATCTGATAGCAGAACGGCACATCCTTGGGCTTCGTCAGCGGGTTTGTATGAATACCCCCACAAACACAATCCGCCTTTTCATCAGAAAGCGCAAATTGCACAGACTGCCCATCGGTAAACGTCATCGTCAGGCAGCCCACGCCATCATAAACCCTTATTGCCTCTAAAAAGTACTTGTTGTTCAGATAGAAACTACCCGTAATGCCGGCTTTTATCTCGTTCTCCGAGGGTATCCATTGCTTCAACTCCTCCTTTACAGCCGCCATCGGCTGATTGCCGATGCTATCAACACACTTGCCAAGCACCGCTTTATATAGATGCGAAGTGGAGTAAACATAAAACTCACCCTCCCAATAACGGATGGTATAGGGGAAGAGGTTTTGCGAGGCAACCGCTACAGACGTATGTGCATCCGAAAGCATTGCAACAAACCTGTTCAGAAGAATTTGAAACTTCTCCAACGGCATCTTCTCATCGGCCAGTTCGCTACACAGTTGTTTGGCCAACGCATCCATTCGGGCGTATAGCGATTTGTCCTGCAAGAAGGCAGGATGAACCTTCCGAAGAAAATCCAAAAGATTCATCAATTCGTTCTGATAAGCATTGCGGGGGTCCTCCTTACAAGACAGAGGAATTTCAATGAATTGTGTCATTGCCTACGGGATAGCGATTAAAACAATCCCCATTCGGCAATCAGGCTTCCAACCGCCTTGCCCACGTTATACAGAATCACGCCTACGGCTGCAACGACACCTATGGTTACAAAGGTTTTAAGGAACAGGCTTCGATTTATTGTCTCCTTTACTTTTTCAAAATATTCATTCATAACAGCTATAAAATTAGTATTTGTTAAACATGGTTGCAAAGATATAGATATTTTATCAGCTATTAGGTTATTAAAATGTTATCTTTATGTTAAGATTTAGAGAGATTTGTATTATTTTTGCCCACATTATGAAAAATAGTAAGTATATACGTTGGTTTACTTTCATTGGATTACTCTCAATCTTAGCGTTGCAATCCATATGGTTATATAACTCTTATAGCCTGCTTAAAAATGATATCATAAATGAATGTAATAGCCTTTTAGATAAGGCTTTTTACATAGAAATGAATCGAATTTCTAAAGGAGTACCAGAGGGAACGAGACTAAGACAAGGACCAAGAGATGGAGAGATTCCTCCCCTAACTTACTTATCTGACGGATTAATTAAAATAGGTAGAAATTACTCATTAGCTTCTTTAGATTCTATCGCAA
>JAGBWA010000016.1 GCA_017630035.1 Bacteroides sp. | reverse complement strand
GTATGCCGACTATCTGCGGTTTCCGCCGTCGTGGTTATTCTCCAGAATCTATTCATAAGTTCATCGATAAGATTGGCTACACCACTTACGATGCGCTGAACGAGTTTGCCTTGCTTGAAAGCGCTTTGCGCGAAGACTTGAACGAACGCGCCACTCGTGTATCGGCCGTATTGAACCCTGTGAAGCTAATCATTACCAACTACCCCGAAGGACAAGTTGAAGCACTCGAAGCTATCAACAACCCCGAACGCCCCGAAGAGGGAAGCCACACCATCGAGTTCAGCCGCGAATTGTGGATGGAACGCGACGACTTCATGGAAGATGCACCAAAGAAATTCTTCCGCATGACTCCTGGTGGCGAAGTGCGCTTGAAGGGTGCATACATCGTGAAGTGTACCGGATGCAAGAAAGACGACGAAGGCAACATTGTAGAGGTGTATTGCGAATACGACCCCGAAAGCAAGAGCGGCATGCCAGGTGCTAACCGCAAGGTGAAAGGAACACTGCACTGGGTAAGTTGTGCACACTGCCTCGAAGCCGAAGTACGCTTGTACGACCGCTTGTGGAAGGTAGAAAACCCACGCGACGAGTTGGCCGCTATCCGCGAAGAAAAGCAATGCGATGCACTTACCGCAATGAAGGAAATCATCAACCCCGATTCGTTGAAGATACTTCCTTGCTGCTACATCGAAAAGTATGCTGCCGAAATGAAACCGCTCAGCTACTTGCAATTCACTCGTATCGGATACTTCAATGTAGATAAAGACTCTATCCCAGAAAAGATGGTCTTCAACCGCACCGTAGGTTTGAAAGACACTTGGGGAAAGATAAATAAATAGCGATTAGTGTAGAATGGCGAAAAAGAACTTCTTAATAGGACGTGAGCGGGAGCTTCAAGAGCTGGCCGAGCAGTATGAAGAGGCAAAGGAAGCGGGCAATATCCCCTACTTCGACCCCTACGAATATGCCGACTTGACCGATTGGTATGTGATGCGCCAAAACATTTCACAAGCCGAAAAAGCACTTGAAGACGGCCTAAGCATGCACCCCGACAACGAAGCATTGCTGATAGAGAAATGCCACTTGCTGCTCGACTATCAGCGATACGAAGAGGCGTATGAGCTATCCAACAGAATAATGTTGAATGGCTCCGACCCCGCCATTATCCTAAAAGGAAGTATCTTGCTGCAACAAGGCAATGCCAAGGAGGCTAAAAAGGTGTTCGCCACCATTCAAGAGGCCGACGATATGTACAACATCATCGACATCTGCTACGCCTACTTGGACAACGACATGGTGAAAGAGGCTACCAAGTGGCTGAACTATGGCAAAGAGACATTTGCCAACGAAGAACCATTCGTAGCGCTGAAAGCCGACTACTACTACCACACCGAAAAGTACAAAAAGGCTATTGATTGCTACAACCAACTGATAGACATCAATCCCTACTCGCCCATCTACTGGACAGGAATGGCGCGTTGCTACATAGCCTTGGATGCGTTCGACAAAGCTATCGAGGCGTGCGACTATGCCTTGGTGAGCGACGAAAACTACCACGAACCGTTGCTTATCAAAGCACAAGCATTCGGTGCGCTGGGCAATAACGAAGAGGCCTACAAGTGTTATAAAAAGACCTTCGAGATGGGAGGTATGTCCCTTGAAGCTTGGGATGACATTAGCGCCATCTACTTGATGGACCATGGTAATTACCAAGAGGCCCTCGAAGTGTTTGAACGCATAGAGAACACACCCGACAGAAAGGCAAATGACATCATTGATGCTTACAGAGCCTTCAACATGGGACTGTGCAAACTTGAATCTCAAGCATTCGAAGAGGCGCACCAATACTTCAGTAAAGCAATAAAGCTGAACCCCGAACTGATTGATGCCTACCTGCGCGATGGCCTAACATTGGCACTATTGGAACGAAACGAAGAAACACTAATGGCTTGGGAACAAGCAGTTAAGCTATCGCCCACCGCACAAACATTGTTCGATTTAGGACGCATCAGCATGCAAGTGGGCTACTTTGCCATGTCGCTAAAGAGTTTTCAAATGGTGGAACAGTTGGAGGATGATTTTCCGCTTGTGCGCGAATTCATTGCCAATATCTACCTATTAGTAGGGAAGCGCCCTGAGTTCGAGGAATACAATAAGAAAGCCACCTATGCCATTCCGGGGGAGATTATTCCACAACTCTACAGCAAACTGGAAAAGGCCGACGACTTTACAAAGATGGCCATTATCCAACAATACTTTGAGCAATATGTGCTGATACCACACAGCGTTGCAAATCGTTGATTAAACTAACATACTAAAACATTCTAAATGGAATCTGTAGCATTTATACAATGGTGTCTCGACCACCTGAATTATTGGACAATTACCTTGTTAATGACCATAGAAAGTTCGTTCATCCCCTTCCCCTCGGAGGTGGTAGTGCCCCCTGCAGCCTACAAAGCAGCTGTGGGCGATAGCATGAACGTCTACTTGGTGGTATTGTTTGCCACCCTTGGTGCCGACCTTGGCGCACTTATCAACTATTTCTTGGCCAAGTGGTTGGGTCGCCCCATCGTGTATAAGTTTGCTAATAGCCGTTTTGGCCACATGTGCCTAATAGACGAGGCCAAGGTACAACATGCCGAGGAATACTTCGACAAGCATGGCGCACTCTCTACCTTCATTGGCCGATTGATTCCTGCCGTACGCCAACTCATCTCTATCCCAGCCGGTTTGGCCAAGATGAAGCTTGGCACCTTCCTGCTCTACACCACTTTGGGAGCTGGCATTTGGAACTCTATCTTGGCTGCTATTGGCTACTACCTATCTACCGTACCTGGCATCGAAACCGAGGAGCAACTATTGGCCAAGGTTACCGAATATAGCCACGAGTTGGGCTACATATTCATTGGAATAGGTGCCTTCGTTGTGGGATACCTTATTTATAAAGGGATGAAGAAGAAATAAATGTGGAGGTTGTTAGTAAACCCTTTCTCCAAAGATTTTACTGCCCACTCTTACCAACGTACTACCCGCCTCGATGGCTTCGGGATAATCGTCGGACATGCCCATCGATAGTTCGCAGAAGGCTTCGTCGTGGGTAAAGAATGCACTTTTCAGTTCATCGAAGAGGCTACTCAACGAGCTAAATTCAGCCCGCACTTGTTCCGTGCTATCGGTGTTGGTGGCCATACCCATTAAGCCACATAGTTGGATATTTTTTAGTTCTCTCCACTCGCCCTGATCCAGCATTTCCTTGCACTCGTTGGGCGTGAAGCCAAATTTTGTCTCCTCTTGTGCAATGTGAATTTGCAACAAGCATTTCACTCGTCGCCCTGCTTTCGCAGCTTGTTTGTCTATCTCCTTTAGCAGTTTCAAGCTATCTACGCCATGAATCAGGCTAACGAAGGAGGCCATGTATTTTATCTTGTTTGTTTGCAAATGGCCTATAAAGTGCCACTCAATGTCCTTGGATAGGGCTTCGTACTTGGCCACCATCTCTTGCACCTTGCTTTCGCCAAACACGCGTTGTCCGGCATTGTAAGCTTCGAGAATGGCCTCGTTAGGATGATACTTCGACACTGCCACAAGCCTTACCCCTTGGGGCAATTCGGCTTGCAACAGTTGTATGTTTTTGGTAACACTCATTCCGCTACTTCGGGTTTTGCGTCGGGAGCTTGGTAGAAGAAGACATCCATAATGGCAGTTTCGGCTATGGATGCAATCTGATAGTCGGCCATTGTTCCTTTCATGCCTTCGTCCAGTTTCTTCACAGCATCGCGCAAGTCGGCTGCTTGCACCAATATTTGTACGGATGTTTTCTTTTCTGCACCGCTTCGTTCGTCCAGCGTGATAAACATCAGTTTGCACTTAAACCAACGGTCGGCAGCCTCTTCGTCCGAGCTAAACAGTTCGCTGTAGTTAGCACGTTTAATGTCGCTTACAATGAACTCGCCTGTAATGAAAGGTCTTATTTCTTCTATGATTCTTGCTTCGGCTTCGGTAAAGTTCAGCGCATCAACCAAGTAAGGTTCGTTTACCTTCTTGGTCATTCCGTTTTCCATTGTTTTTTCGTATCGAATTTTGCATTCGAACCAGTTATGCATTGCCATAATTTTCTATAATTTTATTTTTTAGATGGGCAAAAGTAGAGAAAAGAAATAGGATGAGCAAATAAATAATGGAAGGTTTTTCGATATTTGACATTATGCCTCATGTTTACTTGTAAAGGCTGTCGCATTGGGGCGTCTCAGAATCATCTGCATAGAAACAATCATTATGCCAATTGGCAACATTGCTCAATACATAATTGTATATCATATCGTATTCATGAGAATTACGGATAATGCGGTCATGAAAACGAGTTTGCCATGCAAACAAGATTCTTCTTTGTCGAGCATATCGAGTAACAGATGATTTAAAGGCAGAAATTAGATAAGATAATCGTCCGCATTTATTAGCAGTATCACTCATCATCGTAGAGACGTCGCATTGGGGCGTCTCATTATCACTTATTGTACCATTATAGACGCCATAATATGACGTCTCTACTACTTCCGATACCTCTACAGAAAGAACGAGATGGACATGATTGGGCATAATTACAGAGGCCCAAACTTCCACATCTGGATGCAACTCGCCTATCTTTTGAATAGCTTCTTGTGTATATTTACCAATATCCGTTAAACAAATATCATCTCCTATAACCTCGCCAAAATAACGTTTCTGATGATGAGTACAAATAGTTATAAAATACACACCTGCATTATAATCATGATTAGGATGGCGTGATGAAAGGATACGATATTTATTTTTAAATAGGTTCATTCCTTATTATCCCTCTTCGTAGAGACGTCTCACTGAGGCGTCTCATATCACTTCTATTATAGACGCCAATGATTCTATAATAATCCTTTTACTTATCTTCACCCAAGCCTTCGAGGAAACCTTCGATGGCCTTACCCACTTTTTCTATCTCCTTGCCGGCATCCTTTATCACCTTGTCGGCATCTTTCATTAGCGAGTCGAAACCCTTCTTCATCATGGTGCCGCTGAATTTACCTTGCAGCTTCATGATTTCTTGCTTTTGTTCGTCGGTGAGTCCTTCCAATTCTTCGGCGCGTTGCACCAATTCGTCAAACTCTTGGCTCACCTTATCCCACTGTTCAGCAGTGTAGTCACTACCCTCTTCGGCCACTTTTTCTACAAAGTTTTTCAAATCGCTGATGTATCGTTCGGCCGATGGCTTGCAAGCCGTCAAAGCAAATACGGCTATCAAAAGTGTAAAAAATAGTTTTTTCATTGTTTTGAATGTTTTAATATAATTTCTGTGTACAAACGTACAAAAAAGGGCGAAAGTGAACAAAACAATCGGGCAAAATTATCATTCTGCAAACTCATCGCCCCCACCCACGAGTAGTCGTAGTCAGTAGTAGTTTGTCATGACGTTGCAAAGATACACCCCCTTTGCGCTCTACACAAATAAATTCGCCACTCGTTTATTTATTAACATTTCGGGGTATGCCGATTGTTAAAAGAATCGCCCCGATGCGCATTGATTTGTAGTGCATTTTGTGCGCAGAATTCGCTTTTTTGTTGAATTATTTCAATAGAGTTCCCTGCATCCCTTATTGTTGTATTAAACTTGATTCTGCATTCATTTTAGATGCTTTGTATTTTCCAAGTAGGGGGAATTATTTTTTCAGGTAGGACAGGCAAAAATGGCCAAAAGCGTTACGAACGTTACAAACGTTACAGCAAAATCTGCGCCTCCTACTAAAGGCAGCCTTTGTAAATATATTTCATTAT
>JAGBWA010000080.1 GCA_017630035.1 Bacteroides sp. | reverse complement strand
TTATCTGCTTTTAGAGAATTATCGCAGCAAATCGGAGGTTGTAAGTAACATTCTTCATAATATTGATGTATTTAGCATCGAAGAAGATTTAGATAAATCTTCGGCATTTATTAACTATCTGCACATTACGAATGGCGCTATTAATCAGGCGTTTACATTCGAATACAAGAAGAAATTGGACGAAACTAAGGAAGAATTGCTCGAATTGGGTATTGTTGAGATGCGTGATAGGTACAAAAGCCATTCGCAAGAGATAATAGTACCCTTCGAAATGAAGATGGAGCTGAAAAACGTAACGTTTACCGTACCGCAACGAGGGGATAAAAAAAAGCTGTTGGAACTCTCCATCCTCAACGTAAAGCAATATAAAGCCGATAGATTGAAACAAACGGAAAAACTAAATCCTGAACAACGAAGCGTTCGACTACTGAAAGAGATTCAGGAACAGCTACACATGGAAAAATTGCCTATGCGCATCGAATGTTTCGACAACTCGAACATACAAGGTTCGGATGCGGTGGCGGGATGTGTAGTTTTCATCAAAGGGAAACCTGATAAAAAAGAGTATCGGAAATACACCATAAAGACCGTAGAAGGGCCAGATGACTATGCCTCAATGAAAGAGGTGGTGGGACGTAAATATAGGCGCGCTATCGAGGAAAAGACTCCCCTACCCGACCTGATTATTACCGATGGCGGAAAAGGGCAAATGAGCAGCGTAAAAGAGGTTTTAGATGCATTGGGATTGAATATTCCCATTGCCGGATTAGCCAAAGATGGCAAGCATCGCACTTCGGAACTGCTTTATGGGTATCCTCCGCAAGTAATTGGCGTAAAACAAAACTCATCACTCTTTCAATTACTAACAAAAATTCAGGATGAAGTACACCGATATGCCATCACATTCCATCGCGACAAACGCAGCAAACGACAAGTAGCATCCGAACTTGATAGCATAAAAGGTATTGGAGAAAAGACCAAAACAGCCCTCCTGAAAGAGTTTAAAAGCGTAAAACGTATTAAGGAAGCTAACTTTGAACAACTATCTAATATAATTGGTGAAGCAAAAGCGCGGATTATCAGCAATTATTTTCACACAAAATAATTATCTTTGCAAAAACTATTAGAACATGAGAGTATTGATTCAACGAACAAAGCATGCTTCAGTAACCATTGAAGGAAGATGCAAATCGGCCATAAAGCAAGGATTGTTGGTTTTGGTAGGCATCGAAGATAGCGATGGAAAGGAAGATATTGAATGGCTTTGCAAAAAGATAGTAAACCTACGCATATTCGATGATGAAAACGGAGTAATGAACCGTTCGGTACTTGACATTGATGGCGAAATACTTGTAGTGAGCCAATTCACGCTACATGCATCCACCAAAAAAGGCAACAGACCAAGTTACATCCGCGCATCGAAACCGGAAATAGCCATTCCATTATATGAAGCATTCTGCAAAGAATTAAGTCTATCACTCGGAAAAGAGGTTGGCACAGGTGAGTTTGGCGCAGATATGAAAGTTGAATTATTAAACGATGGGCCAGTAACCATCTGGATGGATACTAAAAACAAAGAGTAATGGAAAAGCAAATTACCCTTAACGAAGCCCAACAAATGGTGGATGGCTGGATAAAACAATATGGCGTAAGATACTTCAGCGAATTGACCAATATGGCCGTATTGACCGAAGAGGTTTGCGAACTGGCGCGAGTAATGGCCAGGACCTACGGAGACCAATCGTTTAAGCAAGGAGAAAACCATGATTTAAGCGATGAAATGGCCGATATTTTGTGGGTATTGATTTGTTTGGCCAACCAAACAAGCGTGGATTTGAACAAAGCATTCCTAAAAACAATTGAAAAGAAAACTGATAGAGATAAATACAGACATATAAACAACCCTAAACTGAATGAGCATGGAGACAAATGAAATGACTCAAAACAAGTACAATGCCACGTTGGCTAAGTACAACACCCAATTGAACGATAATGATGTGGCAGCACAAGTATCTGCCATCATTGATTCGAAAGTGGCTGAAAACAATACATTGGATGTGAAGAAATTCCTCTTCAATTGTATCGACTTGACAACGCTAAACACTACCGATAGCGATGAAAGCGTCATGAAATTTACGCAAAACGTCAACCGATTTGAAGAATCATATCCCGATTTAAAGAATGTAGCGGCTATATGTGTCTATCCATGTTTCGCCGAAATCGTTAAAGATACACTTGAAGTAGAAGGAGTAAATATTGCTTGCGTATCGGCAGGATTCCCCTCATCGCAAACATTCATCGAAGTGAAAGTGGCCGAAACGGCTATGGCTATTTTGGATGGTGCTGATGAGATAGACATTGTAATTTCTGTAGGTAAGTTCTTAAGTGGCGATTATGAAACAATGTGCGATGAAATCGCTGAAATTAAGGCTACATGCAAAGAAAAACACTTGAAAGTGATTTTGGAAACAGGTGCTTTACAATCGGCTGAAAATATTAAAAAAGCATCCATTTTATCGATGTATGCCGGAGCCGATTTCATTAAAACATCTACCGGCAAGCAACAACCAGCTGCTACGCCAGAAGCTGCCTATGTAATGTGTCAGGCCATCAAAGAGTATTATGAACAAACAGACATTAAAGTAGGCTTTAAACCAGCAGGTGGAATTAATTGCGTAAACGATGCCCTTATCTACTATACCATTGTAAAAGAGGTATTGGGAGATGAATGGCTGACTAACAAACTTTTCCGATTAGGTACTAGCCGATTGGCTAACCTCCTACTTTCTGAAATCGTAGGAGAAGATTTGAAATTCTTCTAAAAAGAATAAGAAAAAAGCGAGGCACTAAGGTGTCTCGCTTTTATTATTTATTACGTTCAATTACATAATCTAAATAGGTAGTGATTGCTGATTTCACTTCATCGTCGGGATAATCATTAAGCAGCGTCAATACCCTCATTCGATAGTCTTGCATCACACTTAAGGCATACTCTATACCATGATTATTCTTGGTAAATTCGACTAACCAATCGATTTCTTGCTTTGTGGCTTCACCTTGTTTTACTTTCAAAGCAATGCGCTTTGCCTCTGGATCTCCCGTAGTATTTAACACATGAAGAACGGGCAAAGTTAATTTACCTTCGAGCATATCATTACCTGATGGCTTACCAGTTTCAAGGTTTTGGAAATAATCGAAAATATCATCTTTTATCTGGAAGCAAATACCGATGTATTCGCCAATAAGTGCTGCGTTTTTCGCCTTTTCATCGGGTATTCCAGCTGAAAAAGCACCGGCCTTTGCACACGAAATAAATAAAACAGCCGTCTTCTTCTTGATGATCTCGAAATAGACCTCTTCCGAGAAATCTTGATTGTTCACGTTCGAAAGTTGCAACAACTCGCCATCCGCTAAATCTTTTCCCAAAGAAGAAATAATGGCAATGATATCCAAATTGGATGTCATTGCAGCTTGTGCCAAAGAAGTGGCCAACAAATAATCGCCCGAGAGAACGGCAACCTTATTATTGAATTGCGCATTCACCGATGGCTGACCGCGTCGCATCATACTTTCGTCCACCACATCATCGTGCAGAAGACTTGCCGTATGCAATAGCTCTAACGCTACTGCAGAATGAAGCGAAGCATCGGTAACCTTACCATGAAGTTTGGCGAAAAGAAGCACCAAAATGGGGCGCATCTGTTTGCCGCGTTTACGGAAAACATACTCAGCAACACTATTCAGCAACGGATTTGTGCTGGTTAGTGAAGACTCGAACATCCGATTGAAGGCTTCCAGTTCAGTCAGAATAGGTTGTTTTATGTGCGACAAATAATCCATAATCTTGATTTTCGCAACAAATTTAATAATAAAACAATTAATAGCGCATTTTTTTGTACTTTTACCCAGAAAATTTCAAAAATAATCGATGAAAACAACTCATAAACTGTTTCTGCTCGATGCATACGCACTGATATACCGAGCATATTACGCATTAATACGTAACCCACGCATCAACTCGAAGGGCTTCAACACATCGGCCATATTGGGTTTTGTAAACACCTTGGAAGAGGTGCTGAAAAAGGAGAACCCTACACACATCGGTGTAGCATTCGACCCAGCGGGACCAACCTTCCGACACGAAGCATTCGAGGCATACAAAGCACAACGAGAGGAGACACCCGAGGATATTCGTCGAAGTGTACCCATCATCAAAGAGATTATACGTGCCTATCGCATACCTATCTTAGAGGTAGCCGGTTTCGAAGCCGATGATGTAATCGGCACACTTGCTACACAAGCCAACCAACAAGGAATCACTACCTACATGATGACTCCGGATAAAGATTATGGTCAGTTGGTAAAAGGCAACGTATATATGTATCGTCCTAAACATAGTGGTGGTTTCGAAGTAATGGGTATAGAAGAAGTGAAAGCTAAGTTCGATATCCAAAACACTGACCAAGTTATCGACATGCTTGGATTGATGGGCGACAGTTCGGACAACATACCCGGATGTCCTGGCGTTGGAGAAAAGACTGCTCAAAAACTTGTAAGTGAATTTGGAAGTATTGAAAATCTACTTGAGCATACCGACCAACTGAAAGGGGCACTGAAAAAGAAAGTGGAAGAAAATAAAGAGATGATTCTTTTCTCTAAATTTCTTGCCACCATTAAAACGGACGTTCCCATCAGTTTAGACTTGGATAGTTTGAAACGTGAAGATCCGAACGAAGAAGAACTTCGCCGATTGTTCGAAGAGTTGGAGTTTCGCTCGCTCATTGATCGCGTACTGAAAAAAAATTCATCCACTCCCCCACCCACTCAACAAACCGACCTTTTTGCCGGTACGTTGTTTGCTCAACCAACAACCACTACTAACGAAAAAAATGGTGCTGTTCAAGGCGATTTGTTTGCGATTTTTGCGACCGACGGGCAAGATTCTTCAGAAAATCGAAACCTAAAGAGCTTAAAAAGCATTAAAGTTGACTACCAATTGCTTGATACTAAGGAGAAAAGGGATGAAATATTTCAAAAAATAAGTACAACGAGATTTTTAGCGTTTGATACAGAAACAACCAACATCGAGCCAATGAACGCCGAATTGGTGGGAATCAGCTTGAGCGACGCCGAAAATTGTGCTTACTACATTCCTATACCTGCCGAGCAAACAGAAGCGTTAAAAATTGTAAATGAATTGCGCCCTATCCTCGAAGATGAGAAAATTGAGAAGATAGGTCAAAATATCAAGTACGACATGATTGTATTGAAAAATTACGGGGTTAACGTAAGAGGCCCATTGTTCGACACAATGCTTGCCCATTATGTTCTCCAACCGGAATTGCGACACAACTTAGACTACTTGGCCGAAATCTACCTGCAATACCAAACCATCCATATTGACGAACTGATTGGCAACCGAGGTAAAGATCAAAAAAACATGCGCGACCTCCCACCCCAACAGATTTACGAATATGCATGCGAGGATGCCGATGTTGCTTTGAAATTGAAAAATATCCTTGCCAAAGAATTGAAAGAGCAAGGATTGGAAAAACTATTCTACGAAATAGAGATGCCATTGGTACCTGTACTTGTTGCACTCGAGTGCAATGGTGTGCGTATCGACACCGATTCTTTGCAACAATCGTCCGTACAACTTACCGCCCGCTTGCAAGAAATTGAGCAGGAAATTTATACTTTAGCCGATGAAACCTTCAACATCAGCTCGCCCAAGCAAGTGGGTGATATACTCTTTGGTAAACTACGCCTAATAGAGAAACCTAAGAAAACAAAAACCGGACAATATGTTACTAACGAAGAGGTGTTAGAGAGTTTGCGCAACAAGCATGAGATTGTTGGTAAGATACTCGATTACAGAGGGTTGAAGAAACTGTTAAGTACATATATTGATGCGCTTCCGCAACTTATCAATCCGCGCACCGGCCGCATTCATACCTCGTTCAATCAAGCCGTTACAGCCACCGGAAGATTAAGTTCGAGCAACCCAAATCTGCAAAATATACCTATTCGCGAAGAAGATGGTAAGCAAATACGCAAGGCATTTATCCCCGATGATGAGTGTGAATTCTTCTCAGCCGACTATTCACAAATTGAATTGCGCATCATGGCACACCTAAGCGGTGATGCCAATATGATAGAAGCTTTCAATAGCGGACACGATATTCATGCCGCAACAGCCGCTAAAATATATAAGGTATCGATAGAAGAGGTTACGCCCGACATGCGTAGAAAAGCTAAAACCGCCAACTTTGGTATCATATACGGCATATCGGTATTTGGCCTAGCCGAGCGAATGAATGTAGATAGAAAAGAGGCAAAAGAGCTAATCGAAGGCTACTTCACCACCTATCCACAAATAAAGGAGTATATGGATAAGAGTATTGAAATTGCTCGCAATCAAGGATATGTGGAAACCATCTTCCAACGTAAGCGCTACTTGCCCGATATAAATTCGCGTAATGCTACTGTGCGCGGTTATGCCGAACGCAATGCCATCAATGCACCGATACAAGGTAGTGCGGCTGACATTATTAAGGTAGCAATGAGCCGTATCCATAAACAATTTGAAAGTAACAATTTGAAAGCAAAGATGATTTTGCAAGTTCACGACGAATTGAACTTCAGTGTGCCGAAGGCCGAGAAGGCAATTGTGGAAGAGATTGTTATCCGCGAAATGGAAACAGCCTTTGCCATGCAAGTGCCTCTAAAAGCCGATTGTGGATGGGGAAAGAACTGGTTAGAAGCACATTAATTAAAAAAATAACTAAATTTAACATTCAAACAGAAAGCAAGCATTCATTTTCAAAAAATAAGCAGTTTGCACAAATTATCACGCAATAATAGGCCTATTGTGTGATAATTTGTAAGCAAAATAATCAAAAAGTAAGATACAGATAGGGGGTACTTATGACATTTTGCTATTAAATTTGTTGATTTTTCATTGTAATATCAAAAAACTTCGTACCTTTGCAGCGCAATTCAGCAAAAATGATAGAAATTTGTAAGTAACAACTATAAACTTTAATAACGGTATGAAGAATTTTAAGACTTTGATTGTTTCTGCTATTTTAGTAGCTTGTGGCATGAACTTGTCAGCTGACAACAAAAACAACCTCATTCACAATGCAGAGGAAGTTGATGGTGTAATGGTTTCTCAAACTATCTACAAAAACGAAGGCAGCAGACTTGCCAACTTCATGAAGTACAACTATCAATACGACGAACAAAAGCGTATGACAGAGAGCGAAGCATTGAAGTGGAATAGCATCTCTAACAAGTGGGAAAATGATATGTGCATCCGTTACGAATACAAAGGTAAGAGTGTAACTACTACTTATTACAAATGGAATAAGAAGAAAGCTACTTACGTATTGGTACCAGAGATGACTGTAACAATGGATAATACCAATATGTAACCAACCTTTGGAAACCTTTGGAAGTGAAATTTCGCTTCCTATAAATCGAAACTATCAAGAAAACAAATCAAAAAACCTTTTTATAAAACCTATTGGGGAGTCGGTGTGCGTGATGTATACCGATTCTTTTTTTTATATCTTTGCCAAGAAAATGAAAATAGAAAGAATATGCTACCCCAAACACTGAAAACATACATCGAAACAGCTATTATCCCTCGATACGAACATTTCGACAAAGCGCACAACTTAAGCCATGTGCAAACAGTGATGGAAGAAAGCATGGCCTTGTGCAAACTATACCCCGAAACAAACCCACAAATGGTGTATACCATAGCCGCTTATCACGACTTAGGCCTATGCAAAGAGAGAGAAACACACCATATAATATCTGGCGAGATACTAATGGCCGACAAACAACTTCGCAATTGGTTCACAGAGGAAGAGATACGAATCATGAAAGAGGCGGTAGAAGACCATCGAGCAAGTAACAAACAGAAGCCACGATCCATTTATGGTTGCATTGTAGCCGAAGCCGACCGACAAATTGATACCGACATTACCCTATTGCGCACCATCCAATACGGCCTACGTCAAGCCCCCAATGCCTCACGCGAATGGCACTACGAACGCTTCCTGCACCACCTACAAGAGAAATATGCCCCAGGTGGATACCTGAAGCTATGGATACCCAAGTCGAAAAATGCTACTCACCTACGAGAATTACAAGCCATTATTGCTGATAAAGTAGCACTCCGACAACGTTTCGAAACCCTGTTCGACGAGGAGTGTAAGGATATTAGTTATTAATTATAAACAGCACGAATTTATGTCATACACAAAAAATTGTGTACCTTTGCGCCGTAAATTAAGTGTATAACAATAAATAAGATAAAGAATGGCATTAAAAGCTGGCATCGTTGGATTGCCCAACGTAGGTAAATCTACCCTTTTCAACTGTTTAAGTAGTGCAAAAGCACAAGCTGCAAACTTCCCGTTTTGTACCATCGACGCACAGATGGGACAAGTATCTGTACCCGACGAACGTTTGACAAAATTGGCCGAATTAGTACATCCAGGACGCATAGTACCGGCTGTGTGTGACATTGTTGACATTGCCGGATTGGTGAAAGGTGCCAGCAAGGGCGAAGGATTGGGTAACCAATTCCTGGGTAACATCCGCGAGTGCGATGCTATTATCCACGTGTTGCGCTGCTTCGATAACGGTAATATTGTACACGTTGATGGCTCGGTAGATCCGCTACGCGATAAGGAGATTATCGACACCGAATTGCAATTGAAAGACTTGGAAACAGTGGAAAACCGCATTAAGCGCGTAGAGAAAGTGGCTAAAGTGGGTGGCGACAAGCAAGCAAAATTGGAATATGAACTATTAGTGCGCTACAAAGAGGCATTAGAGCAAGGACAAAGCGCACGTACCGTATCGTTCATCAACGACGACGAAGAACAATGCGCCAAGCAAATGTTCCTACTTACCACAAAACCAGTACTTTATGTTTGCAACGTAGATGAAGCTTCGGCCGCTACAGGCAACGAATATGTTGAACGCGTTCGCAAGGCCATCGAAGGCGAAGATGCAGAACTCATTGTTATCTCTGCACAAACCGAAGCCGACATTGCCGAATTGGAAACTTACGAGGAAAAGCAAATGTTCTTGGAAGACCTCGGCTTGAAAGAGAGCGGATGCAACCGCCTTATCAAAGCCATCTACTCACTATTGAACCTTGAAACCTTCATCACCGCAGGCGAAATGGAAGTAAAAGCATGGACCTATCGTAAGGGTTGGAAAGCACCACAATGTGCAGGTGTTATCCACACCGATTTCGAAAAAGGATTCATTCGTGCCGAAGTAATCAAGTACGAAGACTATATCCAATATGGTTCGGAAGCAGCCGTTCGCGAAGCAGGAAAGATGGGCGTAGAAGGCAAGGAATATGTAGTACAAGATGGCGACATCATGCACTTCCGTTTTAACGTATAATGCTATATGACACAACTTTACATCCATTGGAACCCCAACCCTGAGCTGTTCAGTATTGGCGGAATTAGCATCCGATACTACGGATTGCTTTGGGTGATTGGTATTGCATTGGGATACCTCGTAGTGCGTCAACAATACCGCGACAAGCGTTTGGGCGATGAAAAGTTCGAACCATTGTTCTTTTATTGCTTCCTCGGCATCTTGATTGGTGCCCGATTGGGACATTGCATCTTCTATGATTGGGGCTACTACAAAGACCACTTCCTGGAAATGATACTCCCGTTCAAGATTCTTCCCACCGGCGATTGGAAGTTTACCGGCTATGCAGGTTTGGCCAGCCACGGAGGCACCTTGGGATTGATGATTTCACTCTGGCTATATAGCCGTAAATATAAGATTCATTACCTCGATATCGTGGACATGATAGCTGTAGCTACACCTATCTGTGCATGTTGCATCCGATTGGCCAACTTGATGAACTCCGAAATCATTGGTCGCCCCACCGATGTGCCTTGGGCATTCGTCTTTGAACGAGTGGATGAACTCCCCCGTCACCCAGGACAACTCTATGAGGCCCTCGCTTATCTCCTATTCTTCATCGGCATGATTGTTCTCTATCGCATTGGTTTGAAGAAACGCCGCGAAGCAGAAAATGCCCATAAAGGAAAGATAGGAAGTGAACTACCACTCGCCTACCCCTATCATCGTGGTTTCTTCTTCGGACTTTGCTTGGCCGAGATTTTCATCTTCCGCTTCTTTATTGAATTTTTAAAGGAAAATCAAGTAGGATTTGAAGAGGGAATGACCTTCAACATGGGACAATGGCTCAGTGTACCTTTTGTAATAATAGGTATCTACTTTATGTTCTTTTACAATAGAGCTAACAGTAACAAATAGCAAGTATAATAGCTATTGAAATAAAAAAATGTCATACTTTTGTTGTATTTCAAAAATTATTTCTACTTTTGCGCCGTCAAAAATAACATTAACAAAATTACTATCAACAATGAAGAAACTATTCATGGTATGTGGAGCTGCTTTGGCACTCAGTGCATGCGGCTCAAAGAGCAATCAAAATCAAGCAACCGAAGAAGCTGCTATTGCAACAGAAGAATGTTGTGCAGAACACAATCACGCAGAAGGTACTTGCGAAGAAGGCGAAGCTTGCTGTGGCAACAAGGAAGTTTGCGACTTGGAAAAGGCTTACAATGATTTGAAAGAACTTGGCGACAAGTTAACCGATGCTCAAAAAGAAGAGATGGCTAAATTGGAAAAGGCTATCGAAGATGCAAAAGCTAAGGCTGCAGAAGTAGCTGAAAATGCTGAAGCAAAGGTAGAAGAAGTAAAAGCTGCTGCTGCTGATGCAGAAGCTAAAGTTGAGGCTGTAAAAGAAGCTGCAGAAGGCGTTAAGGATGCTTTGAAGAACTTGAGCAAGTAATTATAAACTGCTATAAGGAATAAAAAAATGGCCGCGATTGCGGCCATTTTTTTATTGTAATAGGTTTACTTACCCTTTAATATACGTTTAATATCGTTCAGCTTATTCAAAGCTTCGATAGGCGTTAGGTTATTTACATCGAGCGTTAAAATCTCATCGCGAATTTGGCTGAGCACGGGGTCGTCAAGTTGATAGAAGCTAAGCTGCATTCCACCTGCTTGCGAAGGACTTTCCACAATCTTCTTTCCCGACACCTTTCCACCGCCTGCGTGACGATTCTCTGTTTCCAACTGCTTCAAAATCTCGTCGGCACGCTTCACTATGCTTTTGGGCATACCCGCCAACTTGGCCACATGGATACCAAACGAGTGTTCGCTACCGCCACGTTGCAACTTACGTAAGAAGATAACTCTTCCACTATCCTCGCGCACTGCTACGTTGTAGTTCTTGATACGTGGGAAACTCTTCTCCATCTCGTTCAGTTCGTGGTAGTGGGTAGCAAAGAGTGTTCGTGCTTTCGCCTTAGGATGCTCGTGGATATACTCCACAATGGCCCATGCAATGGAGATACCATCGTAAGTAGAAGTACCACGTCCCAACTCATCGAACAGCACCAAACTACGCGATGAAAGGTTGTTTAAGATGTCGGCAGCCTCGTTCATTTCGACCATAAACGTAGATTCGCCCATGGAAATATTGTCGCTGGCACCTACACGGGTGAATATTTTGTCCACCAAACCGATTTTCGCGCTCTCTGCTGGCACAAAACTACCAATCTGAGCCAAGAGTGTTATCAAAGCCGTTTGACGCAAGAGAGCCGATTTACCGGCCATATTCGGACCGGTTATGATAACAATCTGTTGGTTTTGCGTATCCAGCATCACATCGTTTGCTACATACTTCTCGCCAATGGGCATTTGTTGCTCAATCACCGGATGTCGGCCGCCTTTAATCTCCAACACATCGTCGTCGGCAATAACCGGACGAATGTAATGATTGGCTCGTGCTACATTGGCAAAGCTCAACAAGCAATCCAAACGAGCTATTTGGTTGGCATCTATCTGTATGGCTGGAATGAATTCGATAAGCGCTAGCACCAATTCGTTGTAAAGTTTGGTTTCTAACGCCAATATTTTCTCCTCTGCGCCCAAGATTTTCTCTTCGTATTCCTTCAATTCTTGGGTGATATAACGCTCGGCATTGGCTAATGTTTGCTTTCTGATCCATTCGGCTGGTACCTTATCCTTATGCGTATTGCGCACCTCAATGTAATAGCCAAACACGTTATTATAGCCAATTTTCAAGCTGGGTATGCCGGTCAAATCGCTTTCGCGTTGTTGCAATTTCAGCAGGTAATCTTTACCGCTATAGGCTATGCGACGCAATTCGTCGAGTTCTTCGTTCACACCTTCTCGAATCACCCCACCCTTGTTTACCATCAATGGCGGATCGGGGGCTATTTCCTTTTCAATGCGTTGGCGAATGCCTATACAAGGGTTCAATTGTTCGCCAATCGTATTCAAACTGCCATTATCGGCTTGCATACAGGCGGCTTTTATTGGCTCGATAGCTTGCAAAGCAACTTTCAAGGTTGCTACCTCGCGAGGCGACACGCGTCCTACCGCCGCTTTCGAAAGGATACGTTCCAAATCGCCTATCAGTTTCAGTTGCTCTTCGATCTCCTCTTTAAACTCGGGTTGGCGGAAGAAATACTCCACTACATCTTGGCGATAGCGAATAGGCGATGCGTCTTTCAACGGGAAGAGCAACCAACGCTTCAGCAAGCGGGCCCCCATTGGGCTGATGGTGCGGTCGATAACGTTCAGCAAACTGTTTCCGCCTTCGTTCATCGTGCCTATTAGCTCAAGGCTACGCACGGTAAACTTGTCGAGGCGTACATATTTATCCTCTTCAATGCGCGAAATGGCCGTAATATGACCGATTTGAG
Source organism: Bacteroides sp. (assembly GCA_017630035.1). Taxonomy (GTDB): domain Bacteria; phylum Bacteroidota; class Bacteroidia; order Bacteroidales; family Bacteroidaceae; genus Bacteroides. The sequence continues at coordinate 12,846 of JAGBWA010000080.1, read as the reverse complement.
TGTGTTGTGTCAGTTGCAAATATTGCAAAATGGCACCGGCAGCTACTACTCCCAAACGCAGATGCTCTACGCCAAAGCCTTTCAAGTTTTTCACCTCGAAGTGTCTAAGGAGTTTCTCGCGCGCGGTAGTTTCGGCAAACGCCCAATCGTCCAGCTCGAAAGTAAAGAATCTGTTGCCAAAAGCCTCTTCGAAAACCGAGCGACGACCACGTTCAAACAGCACCTCTTTCGGTGCAAAGTTGTTCAGCAACTTGTCGATATAGTTATTAGTACCCTCTGCCGTTAGGAATTCGCCGGTAGAGATATCCAAGAAGGCTACACCACAAGTATTCTTCCCAAAGTGCACAGCCGCTAAAAAGTTGTTTTCCTTGTAGTTAAGAATGGTATCATTGATAGAAACGCCAGGCGTAACAAGCTCGGTAATACCGCGTTTCACCAATTTTTTCGTCAGCTTTGGGTCCTCCAATTGGTCGCAAATGGCCACTCTCCTACCCGCGCGTATTAGTTTAGGAAGATATGTATCGAGTGCGTGATGCGGGAAACCGGCCATTTCGATGGTTTGTCCACCCTTTCCGTTGTTACGTTTGGTTAGGGTGATTCCCAATATCTCGCTGGCCGCTACAGCATCCTCGCAATAGGTTTCGTAAAAGTCGCCACAACGAAACAGCATCACCGCATCGGGATGCTTTGTCTTCAGCTCAAAGAACTGTTTCATCATGGGGGTAAGTACTACTTCTTCGCTCATAAAGAGTTTTTGCATTGTTTTATGTTACGCATGCAAAGATACTATTTTTTCACGATTTCCTATTAAGAAACTTACAAGAATATTAGAAGCTTACAAAGTGTTCTTTTTCTCCGAAAAATTGCAAATAGCCCTTAAGAAAGGCCGCTAAAATGCTAAAACATGTTATAAAACATCATTTTTTATCAGTTTTTCTTGCAGATTTCCAAAAAGTGCGTACCTTTGCAACGTGTTTTTCATAGTATTAGATTTAAGGTTAATAAAAGGTTGGAGTACGGCGGTACTCCTTTTTTTTTGCTCTTACCTCTATAGCTACTATTTCAAGCCGCATTTTACAACTTAAATAGCCAAGAAAGGAGCTATTTGTCGCAAAGGAATAAGCACAAAATCACGTTGATGCATCAAAGGGTGGGGTAGGGTGAGTTGCGGTGTTTGCATCGCAATGGATTGCCCATTCTCAAAGGCAAGCAGAATATCTATATCAATAAGGCGATCGTGGTAAATGCCGTTGTGCGACTTCTCTGTACGACCAAGATCGCGCTCAATCTGTTGCGTAGCTTCAAGCAACGCATTCGGTGCAAGCACGGAGTTAACTCCGCAGCAAGCGTTTAAAAAGCTATTTTCCGACTGGAAACCCCAAGGTTCGGAAACATAAAAAGCGGAAAGGGACGTAATGGCCCCTATCCGCTCTTCTATGAGTTGAATGGCTTTTCGGAGGTTGCCCTCCTTGTCGCCTAAATTGGTACCTAATGATAGGTAATAGGTGTACATCCGTTGCAAGCGTTTAGTCGATAATCAACATCGCATCGCCGTATGTACCAAAGCGATAGCCCTCTTTCAATGCTACATCGTAAGCATTCATCACCTCATCGTATCCGCCAAAGGCCGCTACCATCATCAAAAGGGTAGAGAGCGGCATGTGGAAGTTGGTAATCATAGCGGTAGCTACACTGAAATCGTAAGGAGGGAAGATGAAACGGTTTGTCCATCCATCGTATGTCTTCATGTGACCATCAGTACTTGTAGTACTTTCAATGGCACGCATCACGGTAGTACCTACGGCACATACTTGGCGTCCTTGATCCTTCGCCTTGTTCACAATACGTACAGCCTCTTCATCAACAATCATCTGTTCAGAGTCGGTTTTGTGCTTAGTCAAATCTTCCACATCAATTTCACGGAAATTACCCAAACTGGCATGCAATGTAATGAAAGCAAAGTCGATACCCTTAATCTCCATACGTTTCATCAATTGCTTGCTGAAGTGCAAACTGGCAGTAGGAGCCGTTACAGCACCTTCGTTGCGTGCAAAGATAGATTGGAAACGTTCGGCATCTTCCTCTTCTACAGGGCGGTTGATGATGCCATGTGGAAGTGGAGTTTCGCCCAATGCGTAAAGCGCACGCTTGAACTCATCGTGTGGGCCGTCGTAGAGGAAACGCAATGTACGTCCACGCGAGGTGGTATTGTCGATAACCTCGGCCACCATCGAATCGTCTTCGCCAAAATAAAGTTTGTTGCCGATACGAATCTTACGAGCAGGATCTACCAATACATCCCACAAGCGAAGCTCTTCGTTAAGCTCGCGCAACAAGAACACTTCGATACGTGCACCTGTCTTTTCCTTATTACCATAGAGACGAGCAGGGAATACCTTGGTATCGTTGAAGACAAACACGTCCTTGTCGTCAAAGTAGTCCAAAATATCGGTAAACACCTTATGCTCAATTTCGCCAGTCTTGCGGTGAAGCACCATCAAGCGCGATTCGTCTCTGAACTTAGTAGGATATTGTGCAATCCTATCTTCGGGCAATTTGAATTTGAATTGAGAAAGTTTCATATCTGTTGTTTTAGTTTATATTATTCTAAATTTGCTATCCAATCCTTAAAGTCGAGCGGATTGAGACAATCTTCTACACATACATCGCCCACTCGTGTACGACGCAAGGCAATGAGATGTGCGCCACTTTGCAATGCCTGACCAATGTCGCGTGCCAATGCACGAATATAAGTGCCTTTGCTGCACACTACGCGCACTTTTATATCGGGCATGGCATACTCCAGCAACTCTATTTCGTCGATAACCAATGTCTTGGCCTTCAACTCCACTTCTTGTCCTTTACGTGCTAAGTCGTAAGCACGCTTACCATTCACCATACATGCCGAAAAAGCTGGTGGCACCTGCTCGATACTACCTACAAACTGTTTCAACGTTTCTTCAACCATAGGGCGAGTGATGTGTTCGGTAGGGTAGGTGGCATCTATCTCATGCTCAAGGTCGAAGCTGGGAGTGGTAGCCCCCAAACGGATAGTAGCTACATACTCCTTGGTATGTCCTTGAAACTCTTCGATGCGCTTCGTAGCCTTGCCTGTGCAAACAATCATCACGCCTGTTGCCAGGGGGTCGAGCGTACCAGCATGACCCACCTTCAACTTCTTTTCGCCAATATGTCGGCAGATGTGATAGCGTGCATGGCCCACCACCTTGAACGATGTCCAGCCAAGGGGTTTGTCAAAGCATAATATTTCGCCTTCCTTAAAATCCACTTCTAATTAGTTTTAGTTATAACTCCAATGTATAGCCCATACCCATCAATCCCAAGATGACCAAGCCAACTACGATGCGATACCAACCAAATGCCTTGAAACCATATTTGGTTACAAAACTGATGAAAAACTTAATAGCCAATAGCGCAACAATAAAAGCAACTACATTGCCAATAATCAAAACAGAAAGGTTGTTTACCAAAATTTCTGTACCACCATCCATAAACAACTTCAGCATCTTGAATAGTGTAGCAGCAAACATAGTAGGCACAGCCAGGAAGAACGAGAATTCGGCAGCTGCACGGCGTGTCAACTTCTGCGCCATACCACCCACAATGGTAGCCATCGAACGCGACACACCCGGTATCATTGAAATACATTGAAACAAACCTATCATAAAGGCACGCTTCTCGGTCAAAGGAGTATCTTCGCTTCCATTTCCCCAAATGCGGTCGCAAAATAGCATGAAGATACCGCCAAGAATCAGCATTACGGCTACTACAGTAACATTTTCCAGCATAGCATCAATGGCATCGCTAAACAACAATCCCAACACAGCAGCGGGGATAAAAGCCACCAACAACTTCCAATAGAAATCATAACGATGCAAGAAACGCTTCAATGGCGTAGCATCGGCAGGAGCGGGTGTACGATTCAGTTGGAAGAAACGCTTCCAGTAAAGCACTACTACCGACAAAATGGCACCAAACTGTATGATAAAGGTAAATGCCTTTACAAACTCGGTACTCTCTACTCCCAACAAACCTTGTGTGATAACCATGTGTCCAGTCGAAGATACCGGCAAGAACTCAGTCAAGCCCTCTACAATGGCTATGATTATCGTTTCTATTAATGTTAAATCTCCCATAATCAATTCTTTGGTTTACGCATTACTGCATAGATGATAGATACAAAACCAATGAGGCACACCACTGGGGCAACCTTAATGCGACGAGCACTGAAAATGTCCGGCTCGAAATGGTCGGGGGTAGTCGAAGGCCCTGTCATCAACAGGAAACCGATAATGACAATCAGCATACCCACAGCCAGTAGGATGTAATTGACTTTGTCGAATGCAAATTTCTTTTTCATATCGTAATTTAGTTTGTTTTTATATGTAATAAAGGGTTGTTGCCTTCATCCGCAAGAATTTGTTGATGGAGAAGAATGCGCACAACCAGGTAATCAGTATGCCAAATACAAACACACCTATCGATACCAATACCATAACCTTAACGGAGAGCACCGACACCAACTCGGGTTGCTGACTGAGCAACCAGCAAGCACCACCCCACAACACACCATCGGCAAGCAAAGCCGAACAGCAACCTATCCAGAAGTTGCGATACAAGAATGGACGGCGGATAAAGCCCCACGTTGCACCCACCAACTTCATGGTGTGGATAAGGAAACGTTTGGAGTAGATAGTCAGACGAATGGTATTGTTAATCAAAGCAAATGAGATGAGGGTAAGCACCGCAGCCAATGCCAACAACAACAAGCTGATGCGGGCAATGTTATCGTTGACGGCATCAATCAAATCGCGTTGATAGATAACGTCTTGTATGTTAGTGTTTCCCTTAATCTGCTTTTCAATGATAGCCAAACTGTCGGTATTGGCATAATCGCTATTCAGCTTGATTTGAAGCGATGCGGTGAATGGATTGTGACCTAAAAACTCTTGTGGGTCGGTACCCATAGCCTCGGTATACTCCTTCAACGCTTGCTTTTTGGAGATGTAGGCCGATGTGCGTACAAACGGCTTGGCATCGAGTTGGCGTTGAAGTGCCAGGATGTCGTTCTCCTTCATATCATCGCTGATGACGATGGAAAAGATGATATTCTCTTTAACGTAGGTTGAAAGGTTATGAGCACAAAGCACTGAAAACATCACCAAGCCCAATAGCAACAACACCATGGTTGTGCTGATGGTGGCGGTAACAAACTGCATGTCGAAGAATGATTTTTTGCGTTGGGATGTCATCGGCTTTTATTTTTTTCGGAAAACATAAATCATTGAACTACTACGTTCTTTTTTTAACAAAGAGGCTACATAGGCCAACGAGCCCGTAAGCATGCCGCGTAGGAAAGCAGCTGTGTGGCGCATGTATCGCTCGGTAAGGATAGATACATAGAAAGCATCGAAAGGCATGGGATAGCGTTCGGCCAGGATAAAGCCATGCTTTGCACCAAAGCGCTGCATGGTGTCGGGCGAGAAGTGCCATAAGTGACGAGGCACATCATAGGCAGCCCAATAAGCACCATATTTCTGGGCATCGAAAGAGGTATAATTAGGAACCGCCACAACAAGCACACCGCGAGGAGCCAACAAACGATGCAAGTGCTCCCAGGTTTCGTTCAGTTGCTCCAAATGCTCCATCACATGCCAAAGGGTAATGACATCGTACTTTCCGCGCTGAAGGCGTTGAATGTCGCAAGGACGATATACATCGAGGTCGAAGTTCTCGTAAGCAAAGTTGCGAGCCTGGTCACTCTTCTCAATAGCATCGACCACCCAACCGCGTTGCTTCATAAAGTTGGCAAAGTAACCCGTACCAGCACCTATGTCTAACAAACGTCCCTGCTGCAGATAGCTATGCTTCTCTATCAACTCAGCTTTACGAAGCAACATCTTTTCGCGAACGTAGTGATAAAGCTTATTCATCAATCCCTCGCGACTATCGCTATGCGAAATATAGTTTTCCGAGGCATAGTATGGTTCGATGGCTGTCTCTACAGGGAAATCTTGCGTAAACTGAAAACCACATTGTTGGCAACTACAAAGGTGGAACATTTCGCCCGAGGCGTAATGATCCACGCAAGTAAGTACAGGCTTCAAATCTGCACTTCCGCATAGCGGACAATGGGTTATATTGAGCTTTTCGGGCATAGTACACCTAAATTTGGCGCAAAATAACAAAATAATTGCGACTTTCACCTAATTTAATTAAGGAAAATTATGCTACAGCACGCAGAAAAGAGGGTAGGGAAGTCCGTTTTTACTAAATTCCTTTCAATAATTTTCGTTTTTATGGAATGATTATTTACGTTTGTCGTGTCTCTATATTGAGATACCCATTTAGTCAATCAACAAAAAAACAGGCAAAAAGAATCTACAAAAATCCTTTTTGCCTGCAATATTAATATAAGATAACTGCTATTTGCTGATAAATCCTCTTTCAAGGTCCTGCGACACATTTATCATAAAGTCACCCATTCGCTCAAAAGTGTTGATAATATCCATAAAATAAACACTCGCCTGATAATTCTTTCCATCGTTATCAATGTTTTCAATCACAGCATCACGGAAATCATTTCTCAGCGAATTAAGACGATCTTCGGAAGCATAAGCATTTGAGATATTGACAAGTTCACCTTTATGAGCAACAATCAAATTCTCTATCATTACATCGTATGCAGCAAATACTGCATCGGCCATTACATTAAGGTTTTTGATAGCATCTACATCAAATCTCTTCTTGTGTATATTCATCCTCGACAAGATACGACTGATAGTTTCTCCTGAATCTCCTAACGACTCCAGTTCGCTGATGATCTTATACATAGACTTAATTTTAATCGATGTACTTTCACTGATTTCGTCAGCCGATACACTATTCAAGAACGCGGCAATCTCGAATTCTATACGGTCTGAAATCTCTTCGTACTTCACAAGTTTTTCCCGATACTCTTCAAACTTGTCGGTATTGGCTTCATTGATGGCATTTTGTGCATATGTTGCTCCGTTCTTTGATATTCGAGCAAAATGAATTATTTCGTTAAATGCTTGCTCTACAGACAGCTCCGGCGTTGCAAGTGGACCGGCCGAAATGTATTTCAGTCTGAACACCTCCTTCTCTTGATTCTTTGGAGCGCGGATAATCCAACTGACTGCTTGCGCAATCCACTTTGTGAACCAAATCAATATCAACGTGTTGGTCAGGTTGAAGAGCGTGTGTAACATGGACAAACCATACAAGGCGGCAGTACCTTCGGGTGAAGTAGAATTGGTAACTACAAAACCTTCGGCTGCAGGATTGGGTAGCCCGAAAAGGTTTTCGGTAATCACACCAACCAGTTGCAGGAATGGTTTGAATAGGATTAACGCCCAAACAACACCGAATACATTGAATATCGTATGTGACATAGCTGCTCGCTTTGCCTGCGTGTTTCCAACAGAAGCGGCAATGTTTGCGGTGATGGTAGTACCGATGTTTTCGCCAAGCACCATGGCACAAGCCATATTGAATGGAATCCATCCCATGCTGAGCATGATAAGCGTAATGGCCATTGTTGCCGATGATGATTGCAACACAAGTGTCAGAATGGTACCGAAAGCCAGGAACAGCAATACCGAACCAAAACCATGCGACGACCATGTACTTACAAAATCCAGTACTTGCGGCGTTTCTCTAAGGTCGGGAACAGAATCTTTCATGAACGAAAGGCCGAGGAACAAAAGACTGAAGCCTACAATCAGTTCACCAAGATTCTTGCGCTGATCTTTCTTCGAATTGGAGAATAGGAAACCGAATAGCATTAATGGAACGGCCAGAATAGAAATATCGGCCTTGAAACCAAGCCACGATACCATCCAAGCAGTCACGGTTGTACCAATGTTGGCACCCATAATGACTCCGATTGCTTGTGCAAGAGTCAGAAGACCGGCATTGACAAAACTTACTACCATTACAGTTGTGGCCGACGATGATTGGATAATGCTTGTTATTCCCAATCCTGTCATAACACCCTTGAATGGATTTGATGTCATTGCAGACAAGAAACTTCTTAATCGCTCACCTGCAGCTTTTTGCAGGCCGGAACTCATTAGGTTCATTCCGTAAAGGAACATACCCAATGCTCCCAACAGCGTAAATATTTGCAATATACCCATAAGTTATTATAAATTTTCAGTCGCAAAGTAACTATAAATATGTTTCAAAAATGTTTCAAACAAGTTATGCTTATGTTAAAGATGGGCCACTTTATCCCATTTTTCCTGTTAAATAAGCCTTTGTCCGTTCTTCAATTGGATTGGTAAACATGGTTTCACTTATTATTGGTCTTGAAAAGACTTCATAATGCAGCGATAGCCCCAAAACTTTTCTTGGAAATTGAATTGAGTGGTCGAAATAAGTGCGTTCCAATTCGAAACCACGATTATCATTCTCGTTGCCAAAGCCAGTGTGGAAGTTCCCGAACACTTGTACGATAGCTTTGCCTTTCGGCTCTTCAACTTTACTGTTTTGCGCTTGTGCGCTCATACCGATGCAGGCTAAAATACCAGCCAAGATTAATTTTGTTTTCATTGTCTTTTTATCTGTTTAAATTTGACACCGCAAAAGTATCGGGATTACATTTCAAGATTATTTCAAAACAGTTAGGCTTTGATTAAATGATTGGTCAGAAGAAAAATATTACATTTTTATTAAATCTTGTTTTGCGTAGTATTTACTTCGTATTTTCTATCTAATTTTGCAGCATATAATGAAATAAGTATATGGCAACAGAACGTATTTTGATAGTTGACGATGAAGAGACACTATGTGAAGTCCTGAAACTTAATCTTGAGAATGAAGGCTACGATGTGGATATCGCTTTCAGTGCGGAACAAGCGTTGACCTTTGACTTGAAATCCTATTCACTCATCTTACTTGATATTATGATGGGGGAGATTAGCGGCATAAAAATGGCTAAGATGCTTAAAGCAGATGTTTCAACAGCCAATGTACCTATTATATTTTGCACAGCACGCGATACAGAAGATGATATGGTTATGGGATTGAATATCGGTGCCGATGATTATATTATGAAGCCATACACGATTCGCAACGTTATAGCCCGTGTGAAAAGTGTGTTAAGGCGAACTTCTGGGCATAAACTTAATACAGTTGCAGAGAAGCTAAATGTGCTCAAAGTAGATGGTTTGCAGTTGGATATTGAATTCAAACGTTGTATTGTAGATGGTGAAGAAGTAAAATTAGCTCGCAAGGAATTTGAACTATTGGCTTACTTGATACAGCATCGAGGTAAGATTTGCTCTCGCGAACAGATTCTAAGTAGCGTTTGGAGCGACGAAGTGGTAGTACTGGATAGAACCATTGATGTAAATATCACTCGCTTGCGTTCTAAAATTGGTGCGTATGGTTCGTATATTGTAACTCGTTCAGGTTTTGGTTATGGCTTTCGCGATTAAATTATCCTTTCACAAACAGCTCTTTCTGCAACTCATCGCATTCTCCTGGACAATTGTAGTCTGCTTTATCGGATTCCAATACCTACGAGAGAAGGAGTATAAGTCAGAGTTTCTGAGTGCTCAGTTACAACTATACAATCGGCATCTACTTATAGCTATCGAAGATGGAGAGTCATACGAAGAATACATTGCATCGCATGAGAAGCCTTTTGATGATCTCAGAATAACACTCATCACGCTATCGGGAGCTGTTATTTATGATAACACAATTCCTGCCGATTCACTTGGTAATCATAGTAACCGACCTGAGATTGTTGATGCTTTGGATAATGGTTCGGGCTATCATATCGGACGCCAATCTAAGAGTGATGGTCGCGAATATTTCTACTCTGCAACAAGCGGTAAAAGAGTGATAGTTCGTACCGCTATTCCATATTCAAGTACATTGAAAGACTTGCTCGAAGCCGATTGGTCTTTCCTTATAGTAATGATTTCTATCACGCTATCAATGAGTGTAATAGCCTATTTCACCACCCGCAAACTCGGCAAGGATATAGAGCGAGTAAATCATTACGAAGCGGAACAAGAGAAGAATCGCCTGAAACGCCAACTCACAAACAATATCAATCACGAATTAAAGACACCTGTTGCTTCCATTCAGGTATGCCTGGAAACATTACTTTCCGGTATTACTTTAAGTGAAGAGAAACGCCAAGAACTCATTGAAAGGTGCTATACTAACAATGAACGCCTCAGACGATTATTAGCTGATGTATCGTTAATTACAAGAATAGAAGATGGAAACGCACTTATCAGCAAAGAAGAGGTTGTTATCAATGATATATTGTGTGATATTGCCGACGAATTGGAAATAATGCCAGAAAACGAACGTATGACTTTACATACCAACTTTAACGAAAAAGTAACATTAAACGGCAATCTTTCGCTTATAGGTTCCATTTTCCGTAACCTTACAGAAAATGCAATAGCCTATTCAGAGGGAAAGAACATATATATATCACTTCTCACAAATAATGAGCAAGAGTGTAAAATTCGCTTTGAGGATGATGGCAAAGGTGTAGGTATGGAGCAGCTACCACACCTCTTTGAACGATTTTACCGCGTGGATAAAGGTCGCTCACGCCAAAAAGGTGGCACTGGACTTGGTCTTTCCATCGTGAAGCATGCGGTTCAGTTTCATGGTGGCACAATAACCGCCAGCAATCGTCCAAATGGGGGATTGAGATTTGACTTTGTATTAAAAAGTAATTAACCATATTACGCTGTTCAGAAGGTTAATAATTCTTTTGTTTTGGTAATCTCAATTACCTACCCTATTTTCGGATGTATCATACTTTATCCATCCAATTTCTCAAAATCAATAAGTTGTTAAATCTAGCGATTTATTGACTATTTGCTCAAAATATCAATGTTTCGCTAACACTTACTTTTGCAAAAAACAGCTGTTTTGAGAGAAGCAAAAATCTTTCTTCTGAAATCACGCGGGATTACTGCCGGAATCACGCGGAGTTGTCGCCGTAACCTCGGCGATTATCGCGGTAATTGCGCGCGATGACGGCAGAAAGTGCCGCATCTACGGAGGAAATCACGCGTGATTCCGGAAGCAACATTTCGAGCATTCGGCAGAAAGTGCGAAAAATGCCGAAAAAAGTAAGAATATCCAACAAATTTTTGCGTAGAATTTTTGTAAAGATTTCGCTATCGTACAATATTACAATGATTTAAATACTTCCCGTTTAGTTTTTCCGCACCACCCTTTACCTTGCGTCGAAATAAACGATTCTCGCGCGGTTTGAAAATCAAAATGTCAAGAGCTGACATTTTGTCAAAATGCCAGCTCTTGATTTATGCTCAAATTCTTACGGATATGCTTAATCTATCGCTTCACCCTTCAATGTAGCCGAACTACACTCGGTGATGCGTACATTGACAAAGTCGCCAATACGATGCTCTCCGCGGTCGAACACCACTACGCGGTTTTGTTCGGTGCGACCAAACAATTGGTCTTTGCTTCGCTTCGACACACCTTCTACAAGCACTTCGTAGGTTTTGCCTACGCAACGCTCGTTGGCTTCGGCCGAAAGACGGTTTTGCAAAGCAATGATTTCGTTCAAACGACGAATTTTAACCTCTTCGGGGATATCGTCGGGAAGGTGCTTGCTGGCATGCGTACCCGGACGCTCGCTATACTTAAACATAAAGGCGGCATCGTAGGCACAAACCTCCATCAACGAAAGCGATTGTTGGTGGTCTTCCTCTGTCTCGCTATGGAAACCGGAGAAGATATCGGTTGACAATCCGCAATCGGGAATGATGCGACGAATAGCATCGACACGTTCAAGATACCATTCGCGGTCGTATTTGCGGTTCATCAGTTTCAAAATGCGCGAGCTACCACTTTGCACAGGCAGGTGAATGTGTCGGCAAACATTGGGTTCTTCGACAATCACTTGCAGGGTTTCGTCACTCATATCTTTAGGGTGGGAGGTAGTGAAACGCACACGCATTCCAGGCACGGCACGCGCTACCATGCGCAATAGGGTAGGGAAGGTGATGATGTTTCCATCGGGCGATTGAAAACGGTATGAATTGACGTTTTGTCCCAACAAGGTAAGCTCTTTATAGCCTTTTTCTTGCAAATCGCGAGCTTCACTTAAGATACTTTCTACATCGCGACTGCGCTCGCGACCACGTGTATAGGGTACAATGCAATAGGTACAGAAATTGTTGCATCCACGCATAATGGATACAAAACCAGAGATGTGATTGCCACAAATGCGCGATGGAATGACATCGCGATAGGTTTCGGTGGTAGAAAGTTGCACATTGATAGCTTTCTCGCCCAGTTCGACAGCTGCCATCAATTCGGGCAACGACAAATAAGCATCGGGACCACAAACCACATCCACACCATGCTCTTGGATAAGTTCGTCCTTTACGCGCTCGGCCATACATCCCAACACGCCAACAATGATTTTTCGTCCCTTGCGACGCATGGCTTGGAAAAACTCCAAACGATTGAGAATCTTCTGCTCGGCATTATCACGAATGGAACAGGTATTCATAAACACTGCATCGGCCTCGTCCAACGAGTCGGCCAACGAATAACCGGCCATCTGCATAATCGATGCCACTACTTCACTATCGGCTACGTTCATTTGACAGCCGTAAGTTTCGATAAACAATTTCTTGTTCTCACTTGCTTCAGTTGCGGATTTTAAGTCCACTCCCATTTTCTCTTCCATAAAAATAATAAAATTACTATTAATAACGCTGCAAAGATAACATTTTGACTTGAAAGAACAGGTGTAAATAGCAAAAATTAGGTACAATTAGCATA
>JAGBWA010000079.1 GCA_017630035.1 Bacteroides sp. | reverse complement strand
GGACAGCTGTCCACTATCCACACTGTCCACATTTCTATTTTCAACAATTACCCTTAAGGGAAAATAAATTTACCCTTAACAGAAAATTCTACATTCCATACCTCTATCGCAACGCCTCCGGAGCATTATAGCGTATATGTACACCATAATCGTAGATATAGCTATTCAAACCGGAAGTATTATTCTTTTCGCCTTTGCGCTTGCCAGACAAAACTTCTTCGGACATTTTCTTTTCATCCAAAACTCGTTGATGTGTTTCGGGATTGCCTTGATAATGACCAGGGAAGAGTTTCTCTATGCCATGTTTTTGCATATAGGCTGCCGTGCGAGTAGTGGTGGCAATCAATTGTTTGAAAGTACCACCAAATAGCAACAAGTTGGTAGAACCGAAAGCATCGCCACTAAAGCCATAATGACGTTCTTTATCGAAGAAGGTAGTAGAGCCCGGAGTGTGTGCCGGCGTGTACATCACCTCAATCTGTCGTCCACCAAGGTCGATAATCTCGCCATCGGCCAAGTAGTTAATCTTTCCTTTATAAGGATTTGGATTGGGAATCAATACCGTATCGTTGGGATTCATCCAAATTTCGGGGAAGCAATCAACGGCACCGGCATGGTCGCCATGCAAGTGTGTCAAAGCAAGCATCACTGGTTTGTCGGTAAGCATAGCCGCTATTCTATCCAATTTGGGCATGTATGTGCCGGCATCGATGAGCAATGCACGTTCTTCGCCCTCGACGAGGTAGACTGATTCGTTGTAAACCAAATGACCATTACCTACCCATGTATGCTCGTCAATCTGTCTGATTACGATATCTTCGTCGCGATAAACAAACGTTTCGGGGTAGATATTGCGGTATTGTTCGGCTTGCTCGGCATTCCACACCACAATAGCTGTACCATAACGAAAATAGGTATCGAGCACGGGATGATCCAATCCCGAAGGAGTAGATTCGGCTATTCCCTTCTCCATATTATTCAGCAACTCTTGCATATCGTAGAGGTAATCCATACCAAACTCTTCGCCTTCCAATTCGGGGAACCAATCGCGTTGCCAATAGTGACCGCCATAGATGCGAAGTTCATACGGATTCACGTTGTGCTCGGAATTCTTAATCCAAGCAATGAGATGCGGCACGGCCGATACATAATTATAAAAGGCATCTTGATTGAAAATCCAAACGCCATGTCCCGAGCCAATAGCATCGCCAGTGAACAAGAGGTTGCGTCCATGCAGATAGAACACCATTGAGCCAGCAGTATGTCCGGGAACAGCTATCGCTTCGACCTTGGCGCCACCAAGTTCGAACACATGTCCTTCGTCGAAGAAGCTATACTTGTTCTGCGGAAAGCGTTCGGCCAACGCACCGAAATCGTTCCGTGGAAGCGCGAAGTGAACATCGTCCTCCAAGAAAGCGGGGAGCATACCCAAATGGTCGCCATGATTGTGTGTAAAGGTAATGGTGAGCGGTTTGTCGCCAATACGCTCAGCCACCAATTGCTTTAGGGAAGCATCGGCATTGTCCGCCCAATCGATTTTATTGGACAGGTCGATGAGCAAAGCAGCCTCATCCCCCACAATCAGGTAGATGTCCGAGCAGTTGTTGAAGTGAGTCAAGTTACCTTCTTCATCAAAGTACTCGCCTGCCGGATAGCTTGCGTTATAGTCTTGAATATGATATACGTTAGGGTCGATAACCGTTACGGTATAAGGACCTACTTCCACGCTCTTTTCGCCACCGCAAGCGGTAAGGAGCAAGGTGGCAACTACTGTTAGGAATAAAGTGATATGTTTACGCATACGATTATTTAATCATTTTACGTGCCTTCTTCAAAAGCGCCTTAGAAGGTTCGGCGGGGAGGTCGGTTGGTTCGAGATACCAACGTACTGTCCAGCTCAGTTCTTCGCCAGCATTCAGTGTAGTATAAGCACCTTGTTCTTCAATTTCCACAAAGGTCTTGCCAGTATTGACATAGATTTGAATTTCGGCTTCGGCTGGTGCAGGTTCAGCAGGCTTCAAATCGGGGAATTTCTTCACGAAGAGCAAACCATTGTCGCAGAAAGCAAGCCATCCCTTACCATCGGCATTGATTTTACGATTCTTACGACTTTCGTCGAGTGTGTACCATGCCGCCTTCTTTTCATATACAAATGGCATTGTCTCCATGTTGTTTGCCGGAGTCACCTCCTTCGCATCGAAGAAAAGGATACCGCCATTGGGCACTCTGGAAATTTCCCACGGAGCCACCTTGCGTGTTTCGCCCGACTCGTTGATAATGGTATAGGTAATAACAATGGCATTGTCCTTCTTGTCGGTAGTAAGTTCCTTACGTACTCTATAGCCGAATCGCTTTGATTTTTCTCCGGTAAGAATCAACTTATCGCCGGCAACTTCGGCATTGAAAGGTTTGGTATCGTATTCGGGTACGGGAGGCCAATTCCATTCCGATTGCGGACTTGTCCAAAATGTACTACCGAATGAATTAGGAATTTTTGTTTGAGAAAGGATTTCCTTATCATCGTATCTATACGATACAATTTTACCACCTTTTTGTGCATCGACCGTCAGTGTAACATGACCAACGCTAAGGCTGTACTTTCCATCTTCATTCTTTGTGATTGTTTGTGCCGAGAGGGTATTACCTCCCACGAAAGCTGCTACGAGCAGCGATAGGATTAACTTTTTCATGGTTATAAAAATAATTAGTTTTTGCAAAATTCGCTAAATATTAGCACACTTGCAAATTTCAGCAAATAAAATTAATGCTTACCTTTGCAAGAAGTTAAGAAGCAACCCTATGTCACAACCTAAATTTATCTTGACCAACAAAGGCGAACTGCGCTTAGGCATGGTAAATCGCCACTACGAATTGCTGAAAGCAGACGAGCATTGCTATGGAGGTGGTTATTACGAGTTCGACTACCTTAGTAATCGTTTGTTACTTTGGGGATTCTCCACCGACTTCGGGAAACCCCGTTGGGAGAAATGTCAACGAATCAACGTTTCGGCCGATTATCGCGGTTTTCGCATCATCTATTCCAGTTGGCGCGAGTGGGAAACGGCCATAAACATCAGCACAGATTGGGAAGTGAGCTATTTTTAGCCTCCAAATTTAGATTTATTTGCAAAATAGTGTACCTTTGCAGCATAAATCTTAAGTTATGAAACATTTATTATATCGTTTGGTATTGGTTTTAGCACTAATGCCAATTTTTGCGTTTGCACAGAAAGCATCTTCGGAAATTAAAAACGGACAAAGACTACTCATCATCAATTCGTACAACGAATCGGCACCTTGGAGTAATAGTATCATTACCCCCTTGCTTCGCGAATCGGTTATGATGAAGGGAATGGATGCTAATATCGCTCACTTGTACGTGAACCAAATTACGAACGATAGTATTTTCCAATACACTAAAGAGGAGCTATTCAAACGCTATAAGCGACCCGATATAATTGTCATGATTGGCAACATGGCTCTCTGCTTGCGCAACGACATCAAAGAGCGTTGGGGAGATATACCCATGTTAGTATGCTCGGAACAAGACATTGTCTATCCCACCGATTACTACTATACCGGCATCGACATTCCCTATTCGGAAGAGAATCCTCGAACCATGGCCTCGTTGCAAGAAGAGTTCGACTTGACCTACATCGCCATCCCCAACTATCCGGAAAAGACCATCGACTTGATGATGCGCTTGATGCCCAACACCAAGAAGTTTACATTTGCCGCCGATGCGCTATACAAAAACCGCTTGAACGAAATCCGCATCAAGCAACATTTGGCAACCCACTATCCTAATGTGGAGTACGAACGCATTGTGGCACAAGCCAACATTGGTAGCCGCTTGCGCGACTTGCTTGTAAGCGACAACGAAGATGGCACACACGCCACCCTCTTCTCTACCTGGTTTTACGAATATACCTCCCTCCCCGGCCATCAAACATTGATTACGGGCGACTACCAACAAATCTCTACCTCACCCAAACCAATCTTTACCCTAAGCCGTTCGTATATGCGCGATGGCGGTTTTGTGGGTGGTCACTTCCTTGTTATCGAAGAGATTCAAGGTGCCTTGATACGCGCCCTCAAGCAATTGGCCAGTGGCGTATCGGCACGCAACATTCCTTTCCACTATCCCGAACGCTCGGAAGATGTAGTGAGTTACCCCATTATGCGTTCGAAAGGACTTGATATTAAGGACCTTCCCAAAGGTTGTGTGATACAGGACATGCCATCTACCTTCTTCGAAAAGCATAAATTGGCCATTATTATCACCGGACTCATATTGACACTCGCCCTTATTTGCGCCATCCTTTTCAACTATCTGCAACAAAAGAAGTTGAATTTGGCTAAGCGTCACGAAGAGTTGATTAAGAACATGCCGGTATTGTATGCTCGAAAAGAGGTTATTTTCGACCAAAACGGAGAGGTAATCGACATAGTACACCTTGAAGGCAACACCATTTTCCGCAAACTCTTCCAAGACGAAGACGAACAACACGAAGCATCGGGAAGCGAGCAATACATGTCGCAAAAGGAAAACTTGTTGCAATTCATCAAGATAGCCGTTAAGGAGCAACGAGCCGTAAGCTTCACACGCTACTTCGACAAGTTGGAAACTTTCTACGAAATCATTATTCATCAAACCAAGGATCCGGAAATTATCGACATCTTCGGTGTAGATATCACCCGACAAAAACAAAACGAACAAGAACTGATTCTGGCCAAAGAGCATGCCGAAGAGAGCGACCGATTGAAATCGGCATTCCTTGCCAACATGAGCCACGAAATCCGCACACCACTCAACGCCATCGTAGGTTTCTCGTCCGTATTGGCGGTTACAGAAGATAGCGAAGAGAAAGAGGAATACATCAGCATCATCGAAAACAACAACGAATTGTTGCTACAACTCATCAGCGACATTCTTGACTTGTCGAAGATTGAAGCCGGCACATTGGAGTTTGTTTATGGCGACATCGACCTGAACAAAATGATGAAAGAGTTGGAAGACTCTATCCGCATGCGTATGAAGGAGGGCGTTGCCTTGCGATTCATCCCCGAATTGCCACAATGCTTCATCCACACCGAACGCAACCGCTTGTCGCAAGTCATCATCAACTTGCTGACCAACGCATCGAAATTTACCTTCGAAGGCGAAGTGAAGTTCGGCTATGAAGTGCGTGACAAGGAACTATATTTCTATGTCACCGACACCGGTTGCGGCATCGACGAAGAGCACTTACCGCACATCTTCGAGCGCTTTGTCAAGGTGAACAACTTTGCACAAGGCACCGGACTTGGATTGGCCATCAGCTACAACATCGTGAAGAAGATGGGTGGAGAGATTGGCGTTACATCGAAGAAGGGCGAAGGCACCACCTTCTGGTTTACAACCCCCTACGAGCCTGTCAATACATTAGAGTCGCATGAAGAAGAGATTACCATATCCGAATCTATCAGCAAAGAGAAGATTACCATCCTCATTGCCGAAGACGATGAACAAAACTTCCACCTTTTCCAATCTATCTTGCACAACGACTATCACTTGCTTCATGCTTGGAATGGTGCCGAAGCCGTGGAAATGTTCAATAGCGAAAAACCGCACTTGGTATTAATGGACATCAACATGCCCGTTATGAATGGTTATGAAGCAACTGCCGAAATCAGGAAGCTATCGGCCGATGTACCTATTATTGCCATCAGTGCATATAGCTACGAGCCAAACGAACACGAACATGGCTTCTCTGCCTACATGGACAAGCCTGTCAGCCCCAACAAGTTGCAAGAAGAGATTGCCAAGATGTTGAGCAAACATTTCATCATTCTTTAACGAACAACCCCTATGCACTATAGCATCAAGACAACTAACAAACTATCTGCCCACATCAAGCTACCGGCATCGAAAAGCATCAGCAACCGAGCATTGGTGCTGCATGCCTTGGCAAAAGGCAGTTCCCTACCACAAAACTTGAGCGATTGTGACGATACCGACGTAATGATTCGCGCCCTCGACGGCCTACCCCCACACATCGATATCAAAGCGGCAGGTACGGCTATGCGTTTCCTTACGGCTTTGCTTAGTGTAACCCCCGGTACGCGATTGATTACCGGCACCGAACGTATGCGTCAACGCCCCATCCGCCTATTGGTAGATGCCCTCCGCACGTTGGGAGCCGACATTGAATATGCTGAGAACGAAGGTTTCCCACCTTTGCGCATCACCGGTAAAACATTGCAAAGCAACCCCATCACTTTGGCAGGAAATGTAAGTTCACAATACATCTCGGCACTACTGATGATTGGTGCTACCCTCCCCAACGGTTTGCTACTGAAACTGATTGGCGACATTATATCACGCCCTTATATCAACCTCACACTGAAGCTGATGCACGACTTCGGTGCAAAAGCCGCTTGGCATTCGCCCGACACCATTGTAGTAGAAGCCGGAGGTTACCAAGATACACCATATTATATAGAGAGCGATTGGAGTGCCGCCTCCTATTGGTATCAAATGATGGCCCTTTGTCCCGATAGCGAAGGCCGCATCGAGCTACAAGGTTTGTTTGCCAACAGCTATCAAGGTGATAGCAGAGGAGCACAAATCTTCGAGAAATTGGGAGTATCCACTACCTATAACGGCAACAACGTGTTGCTAACCAAAACAAATTGTTGCGTCGAGCGTTTAGACGAAGACATGATAGATATTCCCGACTTGGCACAAACCTTCGTGGTGACTTGTTGTATGCTTGGCATCCCCTTCCGCTTCACCGGCTTACAAAGCTTGAAGATTAAGGAGACAGACCGCATCGAGGCACTAAAAGCCGAACTTGCCAAACTTGGTTACCTGATTAAAGACGAACAAAACAGTATTTTAAGTTGGGATGACGAACGATGCACTCCTTGCGAGCATCCCATCATTGCCACATATGAAGACCATCGCATGGCTATGGCCTTTGCGCCCGTCAGTCTTATACAAGGAGAGATTACCATTGCCCACCCTGAGGTGGTCAGCAAGTCCTACCCAAGCTATTGGGAGCATTTACGTCAAGCAGGTTTTATCATAACAGAAAACGAATCAGCATGTTAATACTATTCATAAGCCTCATCGTTTTGGCCGTTGTTGCCGCCATCATCGGAAGCATCCGCTATCGCCACTTGCAGAAGAAAGTGGAGAGGGGCGAACTGGATGCCATGCCCGAAGTGGTGGAGGTAGATGAAGAGTGTTGTGGTCAGCACGAAACATGCGAACGCGATAGCCTACTGGCCGCTGTCAGCAAGGGCATTGTCTATTACGATGACGAAGAGTTGGACCGCTTCATCGGCTTGAATCCAGACGACTATACCGCTGAAGACGAAGACGAATTTCGCGATGTGTTCTACACCATGCAAGATACCGATGTAGCCGGATGGGTACGTAGTCTTCAGCTTCGTGGCATTGCCCTACCAAACAACATCAAGGATGAAGTGTTCTTGATAGTAGGCGAACGACGAATACATTAAGTATGGAATTACTACAATACACATTCTTTCAACACGCATTGATAGGCAGCCTGCTTGCAAGCATTGTTTGCGGCATGGTGGGCACCTATATCGTTACCCGTCGCTTGGTTTTCATCAGCGGTGGACTGACGCATGCTTCGTTTGGGGGCATTGGCATAGGCCTTTATGCCGGCATCTCCCCACTGCTATCGGCCGCAGTTTTTGCCGTACTTTCGGCTTTTGGTGTGGAGTGGTTGAGCAAACGAAGCGAGATGCGCGAAGATTCGGCCATTGCCGTCTTTTGGACATTGGGCATGGCGTTAGGTATCATCTTCACCTACCTATCACCCGGCTTTGCGCCCGACCTTTCCTCCTATCTCTTTGGAAATATCTTAACCATTGCCGTGCCCGACCTCCTCTTCTTAGGCATTGTTGCTTTGCTAACTACCCTCTTCTTTACCCTATACATCCGCCCGATAATAGCCATTGCTTTCGATCGCGAATTTGCCGCCTCACAGGGCATCCGTGTAAGGCTATTCGAATACCTGCTAATGATGCTCATTGCCCTTAGCATTGTGGGCTGTTTGCGTTTGGTAGGCATTGTATTGGTCATTTCGTTGCTCACTATTCCGCAACTCACGGCCAACCTCTTCACCCACTCGTTTACGCGCATCATCTGGCTATCCTTTGGTATTGGCTACCTCAGTTGTTTAGGTGGTTTCCTGCTTTCGTACTACCTGAACGTACCTTCGGGAGCCTCCATCATATTCTTTTCGATAATTATTTATGCCGTATGCAAGCTATTCAAAACTTTTCGCGTACATTTACGGCAGAAAAACAATAAATAAGACCTATGAGCACTACTATCCGCATTGAATCGTTAGAGAAAATTCAAGAAGCTGCAAAGAACTTTGTGGCCAATATGGGCGACAACACCGTATTTGCCTTTTACGGCAAGATGGGAGCCGGCAAAACCACTTTCGTAAAAGCCATTTGCGAAGAGCTTGGCGTAGAAGATACCATCACCTCCCCCACCTTTGCCATTGTAAACGAATATCGTTCCGACCTTGCCGGTGAATTGATTTACCATTTCGATTTCTACCGTATCAAAAAGCTTGACGAAGTGTATGACATGGGCTACGAAGACTACTTCTATAGTGGTGCCATCTGCTTCATCGAATGGCCCGAACTCATCGAAGAGCTCCTTCCTGGTAACACCGTGAAAGTGAGCATCGAAGAGCTTGAAAGTGGCGAACGCGAAGTTATCCTTTCGGAGTTAGAGTAAAATATCAACTTGGCATTACAAAATGCCATCTGGATGTCATATTGCCACATATTTCTTATTTTTACTAACACGCCATTTTACAAAATGCGGCTAAAATATAGAAGCAAAAAACATTGCTTCCGAAATCACGCGTGATTACCGCCGGAATCACGCGAGGTTATTGCCGTAACCTCGGCACTTACCGAGCAAATCCTTCGTGATTACGGCAGCAACTGCCGCATCTACGGCGGAAATCACGCGTGATTCCGGCGGCAACATTTCGAGCTTACGGCAAAAACCTCGCAAATCAGCAGAAAAAGTAACAATAGCTTACATATTTTCACGAAGAATTTCTGTAAACATTTTGTTATTACACAGATAATCAATCAACTAACCAATTCCCATTTTGATTTTCCGCACCTGCCATTACCTTGGGCCGAAATAAGCGATTCTCGTGCAGTTAAAAAATCAAAATGTCAAATTTGACATTTTGTCACTTACATCCACCAACACTAAATTCTGCTTTACAACATAAAAGAAAGAAAAAAACACAAAAAAGATTGTTGCATCAATCAATATTCTCTAATTTTGTGGTTGAAAGCTATTAAAGCGTTGGTAGCCGACATTTTATGGAAAAATATTAGCGTTTGCTATTATTCTAACCGTCTATTGAAACTTAGGAACTTTCAACGGGAGATACGGTGTAAGAATAAGGTGGCAGATGCCTACGTATAGCGTAGGTGCATCTTAATCTTTCGTATCTCGGGTATCCTAAGACCTCAATAGACAAAGACATAAAGATGGCTCCTACGTTTCTTTTTGTCTTGAGGCTTAGGATACAGCTATTCTTCTATCTTTCCAAATTAACTGATTTTGTTTACCCTAAGAACTATACGTATGAAGATAGCATTAATATCATGTGTTTCTCAAAAGCAGAAGTTAGCCGAAGGGGAATTAGTACAGGCAAAATGTTTGTACACAAGTCCTTTATTTATAAAAGCGCATGCCTATGCCCAACAATTAGGTGTTGACAAAATCTATATTCTGTCTGCCAAGCACGGATTGCTTGAAGAATATGATAAAATAGGTTGGTACAACGAAACTCTATTGAATAAATCCGCAAAAGAATGTAAAGATTGGGCAAATAGCGTGTTGGATGAATTAAAAGGAAAAGGACATGATTTATCCAAAGATACATTCTGTCTACTTGCCGGAAAGAAATACTACCAATACTTAATAGGTGAAGGCAAAATAGAAAAAGCAGAATACCCTTATCATGGCTTGAAAGGAATTGGTTATATATTGAGTTTTCTTAAATCTAAAATAAAATAACTTATGAAGAATATTGAAGCTGTAAATAAACTGCGTGCTATGATTGCGCAAAAACAGAATCCTGTGTGTCAATGCCCTGGTGTATATTGCTGGTGGTTCAAGCGAGATGTTGCCTTGGAACTGTTGAAAGCATTCCCTGAATTTGATAGAGATAAGCTACAGAGTCGTCAAATTGACGGAGAAACCTATTTAGCCCTATATTTCGGCATAAGCAAGAATTTGAAGGAGCGTATCGAATGGCACGTAAGTCAGCAACACACCCCTTCTGCAGTAAAGTCTGGCTATTTATCTACCCTTCGCCAAACGTTAAGTGGAATATTGGGAGAGGACATGTCAATATCAGAACAATCTGTAAATAGTCTTATAGACGATAATTGCTATTGGGAATGGGAATGTACAAGCTCTGAAGATGATGCAAAAAAAAGAGAAAAGACTGAATTAACACAATCCGTATATTGTTATCCGCTGAATATTCATGGAAACAAGACTATTTCTAAAGAGTGCCTAAAAGCACTGAAGGAACTAAGAAAGAAACATAATAAGTAAATGTTTAACTCGAAATTAAAAGAATATGGAAAAGAATCTTTTTACTGAAAACATGGAGTATCAAGCTCCAGAAGTTGAAATTGTTGAAGTGGCAATTGAAAGAGGTTTTAATTATAGTATTGAAGGATTAGATGAAGAAAAACAAGATTGGTAGTATTATGAAAAAGGTATCATATTTATTAGTAGTTCTTTCTATGTTGTTGGGTACAAGTTGTACCAACGACTTTGAACAGGAAATGAACGATGGAAAGTTTTCTTTCAGTTCTATCAGTGCCTCTATGGGCGATTTGCCTACAACAAGAACCCATTTAGAAAATGGCGGTAAAGTGGTTTGGGATTTATATGACCAAATTGGGGTTTGGAGCGATGAAACAGAATCACCAATTCCATTTACATGTAGGGAAATAACAGATTCTGAAGCTACATTTACAGGAGATGATGTCAGTGGAAAAAAATATTATGCCTATTATCCTTTATATAGCCATAATACAGTTGATGGCAATATATTAGAATTCTCTTTACCAAAAAAGTGTGAATACCAGGAAGGTGCTTCTTATTTTGAACAAGCACCAATGATAGCCAAGAGTGAAAACAATGTATTCCAATTTAAACATACATGCGGATATATCCGTTTTTCTTTAACTGGAACTCAGACGATAAAAGCCCTTACCCTAGAAGGAAATAACAATGAAATAATTGCAGGCTCAGGTACTATTGATTTAAGTAAAGAAACTCCTACTTTTATTCCTAATAGCGATAATTATACAACTCAGGTAATCGAAGCAAATGACTTACAATTATCTTCTGATATTCCGACAGACTTTTATTTTGCAGTACCAGTTGGTACCTTTAGCAAAGGATTAAGTTTAACCATTGAGTATTTAAAAGATAATTCATCTGTTAGTACTATAAAGAAAATCACAACAAAGGAGGTATCAATATCACGTT
>JAGBWA010000078.1 GCA_017630035.1 Bacteroides sp. | reverse complement strand
CATAGATATCGTTGCCTATGGAGATATTAGTGTGGTAAAATTCCGATATGGTACTACCACGGAAATGATAAACTATGTAGATTGTTCTACAGCACTTGTAAATCCTACAACAAGGATTCAAAATTTATCCCCAAATACAACTTACTATTATTGCTTGGAAGTTGGAAATGAACTACAAACCATCCGAAGTGAAATAGGTGAATTTACGACAATGCCTAATGTAAAGCCACAATTAAGTCCGCTGAAAATGATATCGCAAGGTCCATTAAGCATCACACTACAAATTACCATCGACGATAACGGAGGAAAAGAACTTACTGACATAGGTTTTTATTATACTGAAGTAGGTGGTAATGAACAAAAAATACAGATTTCTACCATAGACAAACCTGTTTACACCTATCGTGTTGGAGATTTAGAATTAGAAACCTCCTATACTATCCAAGCCTATGCAAAAAATAGCATTGGAGAAAGTAGAAGCGAATCGTACACCTTCCAAACCAAACAGGCGATAACAATAACCCGAGCAGGGACTTTACCAGATGCCATCGACGAAAAAGAGAAGTATTCGTTCAAAGAATTATCAATATCCGGCCCTCTTAATGGAACCGACTTGCGTTTTATCAGAAAAATGCTTGGACAAGATGTGCAAGGAAACGAAACCGAAGGAAAATTGGCGTTTTTAGATTTAAGCGATGCCACAATAAGAGAAGGCGGATTAAGCTACAACTATAGCAGATATACAAAGAATAACCAGATAACCAATGAATTGTTTGCAGATTGCATATATTTAACGGAATTACACCTTCCTCACGATGTAACTATCGTAGAAGAAAATGCCTTCAAGAACTGTTCGTCATTGGAAACAATTCACATTTCGGTAAACACTTCACAAATATACTCATCGGTAGGATGTAGCAACTTGACGAATTTTCAGGTAAATACTAACAATCCTTACTTGAAAAGCACTGATGGTGTATTATACGACAAGGCACTCACTACCCTATTTTGGATGCCGGAAGGGAAAACTACAATTCTTGATTTACCGACATCGCTAACAACAATAAAAGAATATGCTTTCAGAAATAGCAAGTTGTCAATGATAGAATTGCCAAATGGAATAACAGAATGTGGTATAGCAGCCTTTTATGATGCAGCCTTTGAAATAATAAAATTACCCGATAGCTTAAAAAACATTAACAATGCCTTGTTTCAACATTGCAGGAACTTGAAAATTATCACATTAGGAAAGAATGTTGAACAATTAGGAGAATATTGCTTCGATGGCTGTCCGTTGGAAGAACTACATATACAGACTCCCGACTTTCCACCTGTATGCAAGCCCAATACCTTTGCCGGATTAGAGGAATATGTTACAACATGTACATTGTATGTTCCTAAAGGAGAGAAGAAACACTATCAAAACAATGATTATTGGGGGGTATTTGAACTAATCGTAGAAGAATAGATTGCTGCTACCTGTTGCAATAAGTATTCCCATTGATGTTTATAGGCAACTGTTTCTTGTTGGGCACGTAGAGGATAAGCCGCCTCCATACTCTTCTTTAACTCTGAAATCAGTTGTACACTATCAACAGGATGTTGTTTTTGTTGCATTTTTGCTTCTTTCAACAAATTAAATGTTGCTTCATCGAAAGATAAATTGGAATAGACAGGCATCTGTTTAATGGCTGTTTGTGTGGGTGTAGAATAGTAAAAATAGCCTCCTACAGCCAAGAACAACATTGCTATCATCGTCCAAATCCAAGGTGAACGAGTAATAGTAGCCCGATGATTTAACGCATCCATGATTTCAACAACCGAACCATATCGGTCATCTGGAGATACCTGAGTACACTTGCGCGATATAGAGGCAAGTTTTTTATTGTTGAGGATTGTAGCTATTTCGCCAATGATTATTCCTAAGGAATATATATCAGAACGTAAATCGGCTGTTTGGGTGTCATCAAGCATTTCGGGAGCCAAATAGTAACGAGTACCAGCAGGAGCTTTCAACACATCGAAATCGTCTTGATCGGACAGGCTAAAGTCAATCAACTTTATATTATTGCCATTGTGAGTTATAAGTATATTCTCCGGCTTTAAGTCACGGTGAATGATTTGCTTGCTATGCAGGTATTTCAATGCATCGCACAATTCTGTAATCCATTTAATGGCTAATGAATCTGATATACGTTTCTGTTCCAAGTATTCACGAAGAGATACTCCATCGACATATTCCATTATAATGCAATTACCTAAACCGGAAATCTGCTCCCACCCCTCTATCCTACATATATGAGGATGAGTCAATTGATAACCTATCGCAAATTCTTTTTTAAGCAATAGTTCGCTGAAAGAATCACCTCTATAACCGCTTTGCAACGTTTTAATCACACACATCTTTCCATGTCGCTTAGCTTGAAACAAACGATTAACTCCTGAATGTGAAGTATAAATTTCTACGACATTCGAAAACGTGCCAAATTCATCAACTATAGAATTACCTTCAACTACAAATCCCGAAGTGATTTTTTCATCCATCATCTTACAAACAATTTAATAGGGTTAATCCACCATTTCGTCCTGCTATGAATGGAGGTGTTTTCTCACCATTTCGCAACACATAAGGCAGCAACAAGGGTTGTCCCATCATGAACGATGCAACTTCGAAACCATCACCAGAATTCAGTTTTGATTGTTCCGATTTAATTACTTCGAAAAAAGAGCTGCCCTTATACTGCAACAACAGATACCGATTGGGCGACCAACCTATTTCAATTTGCGTACCTGGTTGCAAGTCGCTGGCCAAAACCTGTTTGGTAGTAAAGTATGATGAATTGTATAGTGGACTCGATTTTAACCATGAACAAAATATATCAAAGTTTTCAAACTCTAAAAATCTTGCCAACACATCCAACGTTTGCTTGCGCGGTGTATGCAAATCGTTTACATATCCCCACAATCGTTTTAAAGTTGATGTGGAAATTAGTTCATTCTGCTCACGCTTCAAATAGAGAGAAAACAAATCAAAATCGGTAGTTGTACGCAATACTTTATCGTATTTCTTTTCCACCAACAGTAATAACTCTGCAATTTCGGGCTTGTAAACCATCATAATAGGCTATAGATAATTCAATACATTATTATTCTTAAGACATTCTTTATGAATATACATTCATACGCTACAAAGTTACAAAAAAGTTTTCACAAATCATAAAATTATCCCCTTTATTTCTATCTATCCACAAGAGAACTGAAAGATATGTAACTTCAAAGATGTTTAGGAAACGCCAAACATTATAAATAATTGATATACAACTCGTTTTGTTGACCTTTTATTTTCTTCACATAGTCAAAGATTTGACTTCATATGGTCAAAGGTTTGACACAAGTTGGTCAATAGTTTGACTTAACAAGGTTAACACCTTAACCAAACGGGGTTGTGACAATGACCAAACGCAGTCTGAGCGTTGACCAAACGGAGTCTGCGAAGAAGAGAAAAGTCTATACGTTTGTCCAATTGAACACTTCATCGTAATCATCGAAGTATTCATCTAAAAACACGTTGTATCTTTTGGCTAATTTCACAAGAAACTCTTCCTCTTTCGGATAGAGCAACACTTCGCCACGCTTACATTGGTAAAAGCGTTTATAGCCCATATAAGCAATCATTTTCGAACGGAAAGATGGCAAATCTCCCGAAGGAATTGCTCTGACGGTACGTTTAAATCCGCGTGCACGCTTTATCGGCTCACTACTGATGTAGAGTTTACATCCTTCACCGGTTTGTTTCTCCAACCAGCGCGGATTTACCACACTGATCATCGGTTCTTCGTTCTTTTCCAATTCGTCCACTACCTGCCTCAAGCAGTGTTTGGCTTTAGGACATTGGCTTGCCATGCAAGGAACAAATATTTTCGGCTTGTTTTTCAGGTCTTTTAAAGTCATATCAACAATATTTATAATGGATGAATAGAGACAGCAAAGATAATAATTTGAGTATGTAATATGTATAGAAATGCACCATTTTTCTTTATAATTTTGCAACAAGCCAATTATTGTTTACTTTTGCAAAACAGAAAAGATAAATCAAACGAACTATGAAATCTGCAACTTTACTACTTATGTCAGCAGCAATGACAATGGCCGCTTGTAGTGGCCCAACAAATGGCGATGGACAGAAGCCGGTGATTGGGAAATCGGACATCACCATCGAGGGAAAACGAATGACTCCCGAGGCTCTTTGGGCAATGGGAAGAATTGGTTCTGTAACGGTTTCGCCCGATGAAAAACAAATAGCTTACACAGTGAGCTATTATAGTGTGCCCGAGAATAAGAGCAATTCGGAACTATTCATTATGAATGCCGATGGCTCTGAACAAAAACAATTGACACAAAATGCTGCCTATGAGGGCGAGCCAACTTGGATTAAAGGGGGCACAAAATTGGCTTATCTAAGCAGCGAAAGTGGCTCTACACAGGTGTGGGAAATGAATCCGGATGGTACTGGACGCAAACAACTCACCAACTATGAAGGTAGCATTGATGGTTTTGCATTCTCGCCCGACGAAAAGAAATTACTTTTTATCTCGCAAGTAAAAACCGTACAAAGTACTGCCGACAAGTATCCCGACTTGCCCAAAAGTAGCGGTATCGTTGTAAACGATTTGATGTACAAGCATTGGGACGAATGGACTACTACTGCTCCACATCCATTTGTTGCCGATATCGATGAGAATGGTTTGAGCAACATAAAAGATATTTTGGAAGGGTTGCCCTACGAAAGCCCAATGAAGCCTTTTGGCGGTATTGAGCAATTAGCTTGGAGTCCAGAAGGTGATAAGATTGCTTTCACGTGTCGCATGAAGACGGGATTGGCATACGCTATCTCTACCGACTCGGACATCTACGAATATGATTTACAAAAGGGAGGTTTCGTAAACCTTTGCAAACAAGACAGCAAAGCCACACAAGTTGAAATGGCTGGCTATGATATCAATCCTCAATATTCGCCCGATGGTAAATACATTGCTTGGCAAAGTATGGCTCGCGATGGTTATGAAAGCGATTGGAACCGTTTGTGTGTGATGAATCGTGAAACGGGCGAAAAGGTGTTTGTCAGCGATGATTTCAAATCGAACGTGGACGAATTCAAGTGGGGAAAGGACTCGAAAAGTTTTTACTTCCTCGGAGTATGGCACGGCGAAGAGCACATCTATCATATAGACATGACAATGGGCAATAAAGTGACCAAGCTTACAGATGGTGTGTATGATTATGCTTCGATAGATTTCTGTGGTGACAAACTGATTGCTAAACGTCATTCAATGAGTCATCCCGATGATATTTATGCCGTGAGCATGGATGGCAAACAAGTGGCACAATTGACCACTGAAAACAAGCATATTTACGACCAATTAGAGATTGGTAACGTAGAGGCTCGCTGGATGAAGACAACTGACGGCAAGGATATGTTGACTTGGGTTATCTATCCTCCCCAATTCGACCCCAACAAGAAGTATCCTACCCTACTCTTCTGCGAAGGCGGACCACAAAGTCCTGTTAGCCAATTCTGGAGCTATAGATGGAATTTCCAAATCATGGCCGCTAACGATTATATTATTGTAGCGCCAAACAGAAGAGGTTTACCTGGATTTGGTATTGAATGGAACGAAGCTATCAGTGGCGATTACGGCGGCCAATGCATGAAGGACTACTTCACTGCTATCGATGAAATGGCGAAAGAGCCTTTTGTTGACAAGGACAGATTGGGTTGTGTAGGTGCAAGTTTCGGTGGTTTCTCGGTATATTGGTTGGCTGGACATCACGACAAACGATTCAAAGCATTTATCTCGCACGATGGTATCTTCAACATGGAGATGCAATACTTGGAAACAGAAGAGAAATGGTTTGCTAACTGGGACATGGGTGGCGCCTATTGGGAGAAAGACAACAAGATTGCACAACGCACCTTTGCCAACTCACCTCACCTATTTGTAGATAAATGGGACACTCCAATCCTCTGCATTCATGGCGAAAAGGATTACCGCATCTTGGCAAACCAAGCAATGGCTGCTTTCGATGCTGCCATTATGCGTGGCGTTCCTGCAGAATTGCTGATTTTCCCTGATGAGAACCACTGGGTATTGAAGCCACAAAATGGTATTCTATGGCAACGCACTTTCTTCAACTGGCTCGACCGCTGGTTGAAGTAAAAACATAATATGTATAGAAATAAAAATGTCGCCCTCGTAAGAAGGCGACATTTTTTATTATTAAGTGAATTAAACTGCTTAATCCAATTTATGGATAACCAAACCAGAACGTAGTTTGGGTTCGAACCATGTAGTCTTTGGAGGCATGATGTTGCCAGTATCAGCAATATCCATCAGTTGCTTCATGCTTACTGGATAGAGAGCCAAAGCAACCTTCATTTCGCCGCTATCTACACGCTTCTTCAACTCGCCCAATCCACGAATACCACCAACAAAGTCGATTCGCTTATCCGAGCGCAAGTCTTTGATGCCAAGTATTTCGTCAAGGATAAGGTTTGACGAGATTGTTACATCGAGCACACCGATTGGATCGTTGTCATCGTATGTACCAGCCTTAGCGGTAAGACTATACCATTGACCTTCCAAATAGAGCGAGAAGTTGTGTAAAGCAGTAGGCTTGTAAATAGCTTCTCCCTTAGCTTCAACATCAAAGTTCTTTGAAACTGCAGCCAAGAACTCTTCAGCAGAGAGG
Source organism: Bacteroides sp. (assembly GCA_017630035.1). Lineage (GTDB taxonomy): Bacteria > Bacteroidota > Bacteroidia > Bacteroidales > Bacteroidaceae > Bacteroides. Next base: position 16,410 of record JAGBWA010000078.1, on the reverse strand, counting down.
CCATTCAAATCTTTCACCACGCGGTTGTAGTCGATAATAGTCAACTGACCAGCAGGGAAACATACAGCCATGAAGTAGTTGTACTCTTCATCGCCCTTGTGGTTAGGATTCTGCTTTGCTTTTTCAGCACCGACCAATGCAGCTGCTGCACTACGATGGTGACCATCGGCAATGTAGAGGGCAGGCATCTTAGCAAACTCGTTGGTGATGATTTCAATATCTTCTTGCTTGTCGATAATCCAGAAGGTATGTCCAAAGCCATCGCCTGGAGCAATGAAATCGTAAACAGGAGTTTGAGCTGTATAACGAGCAATCAATGCATCGAGTGTAGAATTGTCGGGATAGGCAAAGAATACAGGCTCGATATTGGCATTATTCACACGAACATGCTTCATGCGGTCTTCTTCCTTATCGCGACGAGTAAGTTCGTGCTTTTTGATTGTACCGTTCATATAATCGGGTACATAAGCACCTACTACCAAACCAAATTGGGTCTTACCATTCATGGTTTGTGCATAGACATAATAGTTCTCTTTCTCGTCTTGTACCAACCAACCTTTGTCTTGGAACATTTGGAAGTTTTGTGCAGCCTTTTCATACACACGAGGGTCGTGTTCGTCTGTACCAACGGGGAAATCGATTTCCGGCTTAATAATGTGGTACAATGACTTTTCATTACCTTCGGCTTCGGCACGAGCCTCTTCCGAATTGAGCACATCGTATGGACGAGATGCAACTTCTTCTACCAATGCTTGTGGTGGACGAATGCCTTTAAATGGTTTGATTATTGCCATATCTTATTTCTTATTTACTCTGAAACGTTCGCAACCATCTTTCAAAAAGCCTACGATTTGTTGGGCAGCAGCAATACCTGCGTTGATATTAGCTTCGGCTGTTTGTGCGCCCATCTTCTTGGGTGTTGAGAAATAGCGTGTAGGGAACTTGCTTAGGAAGGTGTCGTTAGCAGCTGGCATGATGTCTGTAACATACTTCAAATCGGTACGTTCTTCCATCAATTCAATCAGTTCTGCTTCGTTGATAACTTCCTTACGAGCTGTATTTACCAACAAACCACCCTTAGGCATCTTGCCTACCAATGCGCGATTGATTGAGTTCTTAGTTTCTGCTGTTGCAGGAATGTGCAAAGAAATCACATCACATGTTTCGTAAAGTTCTTCGGCCGAATCAACTGCTTTAGCACCATCGGCTTCGATTACTTCTTTTGGACAGAATGCATCGTAAGCATAGATTTCCATACCGAATCCACGTGCAATGCGTGCAACGTTACGGCCTACATTGCCATAGGCATGGATACCCAACTTCTTGCCTTTCAATTCTGTACCCGAAGTACCATTATACATGTTGCGTACGGCCATAACCATCATACCCAATGCTAATTCTGCAACGGCATTTGAGTTTTGTCCGGGTGTGTTCATCACACATACGCCTTGTGCTGTAGCTGCTTCCAAGTCGACATTGTCGAAACCTGCACCTGCACGCACTACAATCTTCAAATCTTTGGCTGCTTCCAATACTTCTGCGTCTATAATATCGCTACGGATAATGATAGCGTTAGCATCTTTTACAGCTTCCAATAGGTTGGCTTTTTCGCCATATTTTTCAAGCAATACTAGTTCGTAACCAGCAGCTTCTATTTCTTTACGAATACCATCTACCGCAATTTTAGCAAATGGCTTGTCTGTTGCAACTAAAACTTTCATAAATTACATTTAATTTATGATTTATAATTTATGATTTATGATTTATGAGAATCTCTCTGTTTTGTCGTTAAAATTATAGAAGCAATGATTTTTCGTAAAGCTTCACAATCCTCACTCATTGATTTATGTTCTTTTTCTGAAATATAATCACATTTCATCAAAAGGTCTAACCAATACAAGGTTTCATTTGCTTCCTTTTGAGCAACACCTAACTTATGAATAAAGTCTGCCGTAGATTCTGCAGAAATTGCCTCACTTATATTAGCACCTATTGAGGTTCCACTACGCATGAGTTGGTCACTTATAATGTACTCATGCTTTTCCCTTTTTAAATACTTATAAAGATTAACTATACGTACAGAATAAGACAATGCTTTATCATAAGTCGGATTGTCTCTCATAAATCATAAATCATAAATCATAAATCAGTATGTTGTTTTTCAAATTCTTGCATGCAATCGATTAATGCTTGTACGCTTTCTTTTGACATGGCGTTGTAGCATGATGCACGGAAACCACCTACTGAGCGGTGACCCTTGATACCAACCATACCACGTTCGGTAGCAAACTTCATGAAGTCGGCTTCCAAATCCTTGTATTCGGGTGCCATAACGAAGCAGATGTTCATGCGCGAACGGTCGTCCTTGTCGGTTACGGTACCTACGAACATCTTGTTGCGGTCGATTTCATTGTAAAGCATTTCTGCACGTTCGATGGCGCGACGTTCCATTTCGGCTACACCACCTTCTGCCTTAATCCAACGCAATGTTTGCAAAGCTGCATAGATAGGCACTACAGGAGGAGTGTTGAACATTGAACCTCCATCAATGTGAGTTTGGTAGTTGAGCATAGTTGGGATGTAGCGTGATACTTTACCCAAAGCTTCGTCCTTTACAATAACAAATGTCACACCGGCAGGTGCCAAGTTCTTTTGTGCACCGCCATAGATACAGATATATTTAGATACATCGATAGGACGAGAGAAGATGTCTGATGACATGTCGGCAATCATAGGAACGTTTACGTCCAAGTCGCCCTTCAACTCTGTACCATAGATTGTATTGTTTGTTGTAACGTGGAAGTAATCTACATCTGCAGGTACTTCATAATTTTTCGGAATGTAGCTATAAGTAGCTTCGGCAGATGATGCAACTTCTACCACTTCGCCAAAGCCTTTAGCCTCTTTCATGGCTTTCTTTGCCCACACACCAGTATTTAAGTAAGCTGCTTTCTTTTCCAAGAAGTTATAAGGAATCATACAGAACTCCAAACTTGCACCACCACCCAAGAAGAGTACGGAATAGCCTTCGGGAATATTAAGCAATTCTTTGAACAAGGCTACTGCTTCGTCTAAAACAGGTTGAAAATCTTTTGCGCGGTGACTAATTTCCATCAACGAAAGGCCCGAACCATTGAAATCGAGAATGGCTTGTGCTGTTTTTTCGATAACCTCACGAGGTAAGATAGAGGGTCCTGCATTAAAATTATGCTTCTTCATTTGTTTGTTATTTTAGTTATACATTAGTTCGTTTTCTGTTTTGAGAGGGCGAAATTACACAATATTTTCCTTACAGCAAACTTTTCCTTATAAAATTACGCAAAAATATTGTTTTTGGTTTACTTTTTATTATTTCTAACGGAAAAACAACACCATTTTGTAATATCAAAACGAAAGAATAATGCTATTTAGCCTCCTCTATAATGGTTTTAATGCCTTTTATTTTCTCTCCTTGTATCAAAGTGAGCAATTGTTTCATTTTTCCGCGACGAACTGCAACAAATGCATAATGTTCCTTCACATCTACCTGTCCCACTTCCTCGCGGGCCAATCCACCTTTTTTATATAGAAAACCCACAATATCTATTTTGTTCAGTTTGTCGCGCTTTCCCTTACCTATATATAAGGTGGCCCATTTCGATTTTGGCGGTTTGGGAATAGCTGTTGGCAAAATGAAAGTTTCTACCTCTTGCGAAAGGTATTCGGGAATTGTCTCCTCGTGATGTAGCAACAGATAGGCCGTGCCGCTTGCCTCCCAACGTGCTGTACGCCCATTGCGATGCGTAAAGGCCTCTTCGTTGATAGGAAGATGATAATGTATCACATGTTCAACGCCCGATATGTCAAGACCGCGAGCAGCCAAATCGGTAGAGACAAGCACCGGACAACTTCCGTTACGGAACTTATACAATGCACGCTCGCGCCGTATTTGCTCCATCCCTCCATGGAATGCGTCGCATGGAAATCGCTTCTCCTTCAGATAGGCCACTACCCTATCCACACTTTCGCGATAGTTCACAAACACCAGTGTCGATGCATTGCCTAGTGTACACAACAAATTGTAAAGCGTCTCCAACTTATCCTTTTGCGGTGATTGCACTACTTGCAAATTTAAACGCGAGTTAAGGGAAAAATTATTTTCCAAGTAGTCTAATTTTAGCGGCTGGCTATCCAACGATACAAATTGCGGGATTTCATCAGCATCGGTAGCAGATAGCAACACACGTTTTTTCAACGATGGCAATTGCGAAATAACCTCGTTCATCTCTTCTTGGAAACCCAACTCCAAGCACTTGTCGAACTCATCTATCACCAACGTATTTACCTTTGCTGCATCAAAATTCTGTTTACGAAGGTGGTCGTTCATACGTCCGGGAGTAGCAATGATGACCGACGGATTAAGGTTCTTCATCGTGCGATGCTCGTCCATTGCCGGGCGACCGCCATAACAACTCATCGCCTTGAACGACGTTCCGATTTGTTTGAACACACCTTCGGTTTGTAAAGCCAACTCGCGCGAAGGCACCAACACTACCGCCTGCACTCCTTCTGCCCCCTCCTTTAAGGATTTTATCAACGGAAGCAGATAGGCCAACGTCTTACCCGAACCTGTAGGCGACAACAACACTACATCCTTTCCTTGCGGATAGGCCTCCAACATCGCCTCCTGCATAGCGTTCAAACGCTCAATCTTTAAGTTTTGCAAATATTGTTGCATATATATTCAATCGTTAGATAATACAAAGATACTTAAAAGTGCTGAATAATCAACTAACTAAATCATAATAATTTGCTTGCAAACTACTTATTATGACGTCTTCTTTGTACATTTGCAATTTAATTCAAGAATCTAAAAACTGAAAAGTATGAAAGAAGTAAATCCAGAAACAACCACACGCGCATACGCTTTCAAAATGTGGATGAATGCCCCAATGCCAATGGTAACATTCTTCAAAACACTCAACGTGTCAAATCTCATAAAAATCAGTAGGAATAGAAAACTTAAGTTTAACATGCTGATGTGTTATTGCATTGGAATGGCCGCAAGTAAAATCAAAGAATTTTATATGCTACCAATAGAAAACAAACTAATGAAATACGATAGCATAGCTGTAAATACCATTGTTGCTAATAGCGTAGGCGAAGTGAGTTCGTGCGACATTCCGTTCAGCAACAATCTACAACAATTCAATAATGACTACTTATGCCTTACCAAACAAGTTGCACAGAGTTGTACCGACCACGACCTTTCGCATCGAAGTATGGTAATTGGCACTTCAGCATTAGCCCAATACGAAATTGATGGCGCTGTGGGTATGTATAGTGGTACATTCAATAATCCGTTTATGATTTGGGGTAAGTACAAGCGTACATGGTTCAAAACCAACCTAACTGTTTCTTTCCAATTTCATCATACCCAAATGGATGGAGCACATGCATCGCAATTTTTAAACTATATTCAAGAAGAGATTAATAAGATCGCATACAATCCACTCTAACCACGCAGCATAATGGTTGTAAGCACGCAGCAAACGAGTACTATGCTCAGGGCAAACAATTGCTAACATGCGGGCTTGCGAGAATATGCACGCAGGATATAAAAAGAAAGCCCTTGCAAAATTTCATGCAAGGGCTTTTCTTGAATATTGTAACCAGATGGATTATCCACCGAAGTTATCGTACATGATAGAAGATTCTTCTACACCGAGGTCTGTAAGCATGGCAACTACGGCCTTTGACATTGGGCCAGGACCACACATGTAGTATTCGATATCTTCTGGAGCTTCGTGATCTTTCAAGTATGTGTTCAACATTACTTGGTGTACGAAACCAGCAGTATATTTTACACCTGCTTCGTCTGCCTTTGGATCCGGACGGTCGAGCGCCAAGTGGAAGTGGAAATTTGGGAATTCCTTTTCGATGCCAAGGAAATCGTCCAAATAGAACACTTCGTTGAGGGCACGTGCACCATAGAAGTAGTGCATTTCGCGATCGGTAGTCTTCAAAGTCTTGGTCATGTGCATAATTTGTGCACGCAATGGAGCCATACCGGCACCACCACCTACCCAAATCATCTCCTTCTTTGAGTTGAAGTGTGGGTGGAAGTCACCATAAGGACCACTCATGATAACCTTATCGCCAGGCTTCAAGCTAAAGATATATGAAGATGCAATACCAGGATTAACATCCATGAAACCGCTACGGTCTGCCTTGAATGGAGGTGTTGCAATACGCACTGTAAGCATAAATACATTACCTTCGGCAGGATAGTTGGCCATAGAGTATGCACGGATAGTAGGCTCTGTATTGACACACTTCAATGGGAACAAACCGAAGCTGTTCCATGCAGGCAAATACTCGTCACCAATCAAGCTCTTATCAAAATCCTTGTCGTAATCGATGTTGAATGCAGGAATCTTGATTTGTGCATACGAACCAGGGATAAAGTCCATTTGTGCGCCTTCGGGAAGTTGCACCTTGAACTCCTTGATGAAGGTAGCCACGTTGCTGTTAGAGATAACAGTACATTCGTATTCCTTCACACCCATTACCGATTCGTCCACTTGGATAGCCAAATCGTTCTTCACCTTGCATTGACAAGCCAAACGCCAATTGTCTTTAATTTGCTTACGAGTGAAGTGACCCTTTTCTGAATCAAGGATTTCACCGCCGCCTTCAACAACTTGTGCTTTACATTGACCGCAAGAACCTTTACCACCACATGCAGAAGAGAGATAGATGCCTGCAGCAGAAAGTGTTGTCAACAAGCTTCCTCCTTGCTCTACCGAGATGGTATCTTTACCATTGATTGTGATATTCACGTTACCCGATGGCATCAAGAATTTCTTAGCCACCAATAGGATAACTACTAGCAAGAGAATTACCACGAGGAATACTCCAATGCTCGCTAAAATCAAATTCATATCCATTGTATATTCCTTTCTTTATTAAATGTTCAAACCAGAGAAACACATAAATGCCATAGCCATCAAACCTACTGTGATGAATGTGATACCCAAACCTTTCAAAGGAGCAGGTACATCAGAGTAAGCCATCTTTTCACGGATAGCAGCCAAGCCTACAATAGCAAGCAACCAACCGATACCAGAACCAAGGGCATAAGATACAGCATCCCATACATCGCCGATGAATTTAGGATCGCTTTCGCCCAAAGTGATGCGTTGTTGCATAAAGAGCGAAGCACCCATGATGGCACAGTTCACAGCAATCAATGGCAAGAAGATACCGAGTGATGCATAAAGAGATGGGCTGAAACGCTCTACAATCATCTCTACCAATTGAACGATACCAGCAATTACGGCAATAAACAAGATGAAGCTTAAGAAGCTAAGGTCAACGCCTTCGATAATTGCATTGGGTCCCAACACCTTTGTTTGCAACAAATAGTTTACGGGAAGCGTTACAACCAATACAAATGTTACGGCAACACCCAAGCCTAACGCTGTTTTCACATTCTTTGATACGGCAAGGTAAGAGCACATACCAAGGAAGAATGCGAATATCATATTGTCCACAAATATTGAGCGGACGAATAAACTAAAGAAATGTTCCATATTATTCTAATTTACTTTTCTTGCAATTCTTTGTTACGTGCACGTTGATACCAAATGATACAAGCAACGATGATCAATGCCATAGGAGGCATCAACATCAAACCGTTGTTTGCATATCCTAAGTCTTTCAACCATTCGTGGTTAAGGATATTGAAACCAAGCAATGTACCCGAGCCTAACAACTCACGGAAGAAAGCTACAATAATCAAAATCTTGGCATAACCCAAACCATTACCAATACCATCGAGGAATGATTCCCAAGGACCATTCATCATGGCGAATGCTTCAAGACGTCCCATCAAGATACAGTTTGTAATAATCAAACCTACATATACAGAAAGCTGAACGCTTACATCGTATGCAAAGGCCTTCAAAATTTCGCTTACTACAGTTACCAAAGCAGCAACCACTACCAACTGAACGATGATACGGATGCGGTTGGGCACTGTCTTGCGAAGCAAAGAGATAACCACATTAGCAAAAGCTGTAATCACGGTAACAGAAAGACCCATTACGATAGCAGGCTCCAACTTGGCTGTTACGGCCAATGCCGAACAGATACCCAACACCTGCACGGTAACGGGGTTGTTCAAACCGAGCGGAGTAGAGAATACTTCCATATTCTTCTTAGAAAACAATTGTCCCATATTCTTATTCCTCCTTATATTATTTAGTTAAAAAACTTGTGTAATCATCCAAGCAGTTCTTAAGCATATCTGCTACACCCACCGAAGTGATTGTACCGCCTGAAACACCATCAACTTCAACTGTTGCATCGGCTACCTTACCATTCTTAACAACTGTCAGCGCTACATTACCCTCTTTCATTGCTTTTTTACCAGCGAATTGAGCTTGGAACCAATCTGCAGCGATTTCCGCACCCAAACCAGGAGTTTCACTTGCGTGTGAGAAGTAAACGCCATATACAGTGTCTTTGTCAGCATCCAATGCTACATATCCCCAAATTGCGCCCCAAAGACCGGCACCATATACAGGGAATACATACTTGGTTTCGCCACCAATGTTTGCTACAAATACGTGCAAACGACCAGCTTTAGCCTCTTTTTCATAAGCAGTTGAAAACGCTTCTGTATTCTCAACGAGAGAACCATCTTCGTTCATCAACATATCTTTCATATCCAAGTTCTTGAATTCGGCTTCTGCATCAACTACATCTTTCACGTTCAAAGCAGCAAGAATTTGCTTCTTTGTATCCAATTCAACGTTCTTGCCTTGGATGTCGCGCAAAGAAGAGTTTACGAAAGCCAACAAGAATGCAACGATAACAACCATTACCGAAGCATATATAATAGTATAACTGTTACTATTGGTATTCATAATTATCGGTATTTTAATTGTTAGACTTAATTGCACGTTTAGCACGACGGCTGATGTTGCTTTCTACTACGTAGTAGTCGATCAGCGGTGCAAAGATATTCATCAACAAGATAGCAAGCATCATACCTTCTGGATAACCTGGGTTGAGCACACGGATAATGATAGCCATAGCACCAATGAGGAAACCGAAGATGTACTTACCTGTTTCTGTACGAGCTGATGTAACAGGGTCGGTAGCCATAAATACAGCACCAAAGCAGAAGCCACCCAATACGAGGTGTTCGTACCAAGGCATTTGTGCCATTGGAGTGTCGGGGCCAATTGCGTTGAAGATAAGTGCCATTACTGCACCACCTACAAATACTGAACCCATTGTCTTCCAGCTTGCGATACCTGTCCAAAGCAACAAGATAGCACCCAATGCAATGGCAATAACGCTTGTTTCACCGATTGAACCAGGAATCAAACCATATACCATATCCATTGAGAATTCGGGTACTGCGCCCGATGTAGCTGCTTGTCCAAGTGGAGTAGCTACAGTAAGACCATCTACAGCATCTTTACCAAGACCGAAGATTGAATCGCTTGCCACCCATACAGAGTCGCCCGACATCTTAGTAGGATAAGCAAAGAAGAGGAATGCACGTGTTACCAATGCTACGTTGAAGATGTTCATACCTGTACCACCAAATACTTCCTTTGCAAAAATTACAGAGAATGCAGTTGCAACGGCAAGCATCCACAATGGGCAATCTACTGGTACAATCATGGGATAAGGATACCCGATACAAGGAATCCTTCGTGAATTTCTTCGCCTTTCCATTGAGCTACGATGAACTCGATGCCAAGACCTACTAAATAAGCTACAATAATCTTTGGCAATACAGCCAAGAAACCGTAGGCAAACATTTCGATGAAGCCACCTTCTGCACCGGTAGCATTGAAATGCTGATAACCTACGTTATACATACCGAACAACAAGGCCGGTACTAACGCAATAACCACCATCGACATGATGCGTTTGCTATCAATGGCGTCGTGAATATGCGTTCCCGTCTTCGAAGTATTGTTAGGCACGAACAAGAATGTTTCGAAGCCATCGAACACTGAACGAAGCGCGTGTAGTTTGCCGCCTTCTTCGAAGTTCGGCTTTATCTTATCGAGATAATTTCTTAACGCTTTCATTAATTTATAATTTTCAATTATCAAATTTCAATTTATCAAGCCAATTCTGCACGAAGCATGTCGAGGCCGGCACGAACAATGCGTTGAACTTCTACCTTCGACGAGCATACGAATTCGCAAAGTGCGAAGTCTTCGGGTGCTACTTCATAAATGCCGAGGGCTTCCATGCGGTCGATATCGCCAGCAATGATTGCCTTCACCAAATATTCTGGGTAGATGTCCATAGGGAATACTGCATCGTATTCGCCCGACATAATCATGTGGCGTTCGCCACCCTTAACGCGTGCATCTATCTTGTATTGTTTCTTACCGAGCAACCAGCTGAAGTATGAGCGGCTTGTGCTATACTCCTTGAAACGAGGCATAATCCAACCCAACATTTCGTGAGTTTCGTCGCCTTCTGGTATTACGGTGAGTTGGCTATGGAAAGCACCAAGATAACCATCGGCAGCTACTTTCTTACCAGTCAATGGGTTGCCGCTTATGTAGCGCAAATCCTTGTCGGTAGTTACGTTGCCTTTGAACACTTCTGTAAGTTGTGCACCAACTTTCAGCTTGCAATAAGCAGGCTTCAACACTTCGCTACCTGTAACAGCAACGGTGCGAGTTAAATCTACACGACCGGTGTTTACCAAGCGACCGATGAAAATCACAGCTTCTGCACCGATTGTCCATACAACATTACCCTTAGCAATAGGAGCCAAGTGATTGATTTGTACGCCAACGTTTCCTGCAGGGTGTGGGCCATCGAAAGCGGTTAGAATAACGTTCTTAGCTTGTGTCAAAGCTTCAGACTTTTGTTTCACACTGATGCTCAAATAGGTTTTTGCCATCTTGGCAAGAGCATTAAGACCAGTTTGGAAGTTTGCTTCTTCGCCCTTCAATACGAGTTCGAAGTCGGGTGCCAATGGTGCTGAGTCGAATGCCGAAACAAAGATTGCTTGAGGAGCATCTGTTGGATCGGGCACAACATCGAATGGACGTTGACGGAAGAATGCAAACAAGCCGGCATTCATCAATGCTTCTTTCACTTGTTCTGCGTTCAATTCAGCAAGGTTCATCTTACCAAACTCTACGTATTGCTGCTTTTCGTCAGCCTTTACGATGATGTTCAGTACTTTACGACGTTCACCACGCTCAACGCTTGTCACTACGCCACTTACGGGCGAAACAAATTTCACTTCAGGATGATTCTTGTCTACAAACAAGGGTCCTCCGGCCAATACATTCTCACCTTCTTTCACTACCACCTTAGGTTTAACACCTGTAAAGTCGTCGGGTACCAACGAGTAGATGCCCGGTTCTTTTACAGACACTAATTCCTTAGCGGCAATGCCTTTTAGGTTAATGTCGAGGCCTTTGCGTAATTTAATTACATTTGCCATGCGTTTATATAAAATAATGGTTTCGTTAATTTGCGTGCAAATTTAATAAATAAGATTGTGAAAAGAGCGAATTTTAACAAGTAATTACGGATAAATTTCCGTAATCCATGTATTTTGTTGCTTTTCCTTCATAAAAACTAAAGTTTTTTGCTTTTTACACTTGACAATTATAATACTTTTCATACATTTGCACTGAAAGAATATTAACCCTAATTAAAATTACAAGCTATGGGATACAAGATTGAACAAATTGAAGGTATCGGTGCTGCTTATGCTGAAAAGTTGAATGCTGCCGGTATAAAGACTACAGAAGATTTATTGGAAAAGTGCGCCTCAAGAAAAGGTCGTTTGGCTATCGCTGAAGAAACTGGCATCAGTGCTAAACTTATTTTGAAGTGGACAAATCATGCTGACCTCTTCCGCATCAACGGCATTGCCGGACAATTTGCAGAATTGTTGGAAGCTGCCGGTGTTGACACCGTTAAGGAATTCCGTCATCGTGTACCTGCTAACTTGCAACCTAAGTTGGAAGCCGTTAATGCAGAAAAGAATCTTTGCAACCGCGTACCTTCTGTTACCGAATTGGAAAAGATGATTGCACAAGCTAAGGAATTAGAACCACTGATTACTTACTAATCAATCGTTTAAAATTAAAGTTTTACACAGAAAGCGTGCCTATCAGATAGGTGCGCTTTCTTGGTTTTAATGCCTATCGATTATAGATTAATGGCGTTTCAATGATAGTTTGTTATAGCGGCTAACTTAAGTTGGCGATATGGCTAACCCAAGTTGGCGGTTTGGCTAACTTAAGTTGGCGATTCGGACAACTATAGTGAGCCGTGCATTCAGTATAGGTTTGATGCAGCAACAATCCATATATAAAACACCCAAAAACAACGACATGCATACACCCACTTACATAGCATAAATATAAAAGAAAGCAACGATTATATTTGGATATATAAAATACAATAACTATCTTTGTGAAATTAAATAAACATTAGCTATGAACGCGCTCGAAATAATCTTTTGGATAGCCCTCTTTGTTGTTTTCTATACATACATAGGATACGGCATTTTGTTGTATATACTCGTCAAACTGAAAGAGGTATTCAAAAAAAAGTGTGATATCCCTTGTCCCGCCGATGACAATTTGCCACATGTAACGCTTTTTATTACGGCTTACAACGAAGAAAGCGTTGTGGACGATAAGATGCGCAATACATTGGCATTGGACTATCCAGCCGAAAAACTTCACATTCTTTGGGTGACCGATGGTAGCAACGACCGCACAAACGAGCTACTTGCCAACTGGCCACAAGCCACCGTAAAACATCACCCTGAACGCAGAGGCAAGACAGCTGCCATGAATCGCGGTATTCAATTTGTGGAAACACCCTTCGTTGTGTTTACCGATGCCAATACCCATTTGAACAAAGAGGCATTGAAGGAGATTGTTCGCCTATTTCAAAACCCTAAAGTGGGTTGCGTAGCTGGCGAAAAACGCATTGCTGAAAAAAGTAAAGACAATGCTGCTTCGGGCGGCGAAGGCTTGTATTGGAAATACGAGTCAACACTTAAATCGCTCGATTGGCGATTATACTCGGCCGCAGGTGCCGCCGGCGAATTGTTCGCTATCCGACGTTGTTTGTTCGAAGAGATGGAAACTGACACGTTGCTCGACGACTTTATACTATCCATGCGCATCGTGATGAATGGATATCGCATTGCCTATTGCGCATCGGCATACGCCATCGAAGGCGGCTCGGCCGACATGATAGAGGAAGAAAAACGCAAAGTACGCATAGCCGCCGGTGGTTTGCAATCTGTGTGGCGATTAAGAGCATTGCTCAACCCCTTTAAGTATGGCATTTTCAGTTTCCAATATACATCGCATCGCGTGTTGCGTTGGACAATAACCCCTATCCTACTTTTCGCGCTACTTCCGCTGAATCTTATCATTCTATTCACAACCTGCAATCTTGCGCTATACGCCCTAATATGGGCATTGCAATGTCTATTCTACCTGATGGGAAGTTTAGGATATTACTACTCGCGAAAACGAATTAAGCATAAAATACTATTTGTACCCTACTATTTCCTTTTCATGAACATCAACGTAATACGCGGATTCAACTATTTACGTAAACGTAAAGGCAACAATAGCGGTGCGTGGGAAAAATCTAAGAGAGCATAACAAAACAGAAAGTACACCTCATGGAGAATATATTCAAGAATAGTAAATACACTGAAAAATTGTTTCATACTATTGCCGACAACATGATTCTTGTTGACGTAAACGGTAATTGTAAAGCTGTGTACAATGTAGAAGCACCACACTCATGGTTCATCACCGAAGAGATGTTACTGGGAAAGAACATTTGGGAACTGATACCGAATGCTACCTACCAACAAATATATCCCATCTTTAAACATGTATTGCAATATCATAAGCAAATGGCGCAAGACATCGAGATGGAATTAAGAGGTACAACCTATTACTTCCGATGCATCCTCTCGCCTTTCGAAGGAATGGTATTGGCACAATATCGCGACATTACAGAACGCAACCAACGAAAAATAGAACTTGAAAAGCAAAACAATGCACTATACGAAATACAAAAAGCTGCACTGATAGGCGATTGGAAATACGACACAAGAACTAATCTCTTGTCTTATTCTGGACATACGGGCATCGTACCGCAAAAACCAGAACAACACATCTCACCCGAAGATTATATAAACTTTATTGTACCCGAAGACAAAGAAGGATTCTTGAATTGGTTCAATTTTGCTTTGCAAGGCCGCTTACACCAAAGTATCGACTATCGAATAGTTTCCAACGGACGTATATATTATACCCGCCAAAAAGCCTTCGCACGCGAACATCATAAAGATGGAAGCACTACACTCGAAGGATACATACAAAACATTACCGACTTGCAAGAAAGCCGCAACGATATTACCTTGCTTACCGACGTTATCAACAACTCGGTAGAAGATATCTTTGCGATGAAGGAAGATGGTACAATGATATTTGCCAACCGCCAATTCCGTACACACAACAACATTGATTGGAAAGCAAACATTGAAAACTACAACATCGGTGACCTTGGCACATTCTTCAAAAATAGAGAAGAATGGAAACAATTCGCCTCTACCGTAGTAAAAGGTGAAAAAGCTACCGGAGTGATGCATAGCAATCCCTACCCACTATTCCCTGAAATCATCATGACAGAAGGTGTTGCCTACTGGATGACAAACGAATACGGAGAGAATACACTTTGGGGATTTTCACGCGACATCAGTAAACGAGTAAAAGGCGAACAAGCTAATAAGCAACTTAGCCAGATTCTTGACCAAACTATCGAGAACCTTCCGGCAAGTATCGTTGTAAAAGACATTAATAACGAATTCAGATATATCTACCGCAACCGAGAAGCTTACCGAAGAGGGTTGCACAGAGAGAATGCTATCGGTAAAACCGACTTTGACTATTATCCACAAGATATAGCTCAAGGAAAAAGAGACATTGATATCGAAATAGCTAAGACAGGTATAGAAAGACATTGGACATCTCTAGAAATGGATAAAGATGGCAAGCCACTCTACTTGGATAAGCGTAAAAAGATATTGGAAGGAGATAATCCGTTGCTTTTGTGTATCGACTGGGATATTACCGAGCTCGAAGAAATGAGACAACAATTGGTAATAGCCAAGGAAAAAGCAGAAAACTCGGACAAACTGAAATCTACATTCTTGGCGAATATGAGTCACGAAATACGTACACCACTCAACGCCATTGTAGGTTTCTCAAGAATCATTGCCGAGAGCGACGATATTGAAGAACGTAAAACTTACTACCACATCATTGAAGAAAACAACGAACGCTTGTTGCAACTGATAAACGAAATCCTCGATTTATCGAAGATTGAAGCTGGCATCATCGAGATGAATATCAATGATGTAAACATGCACGAACTTGGTACAGAAATATACAATGCACACAAACTTCGTTGTCCTGCAGGTGTAGAGTTGATATTCGAACCTTCCGATGCCAACACGATTGTCAAAGGAGATAAGAACAGAATATTCCAAGTTATTTCTAATCTTATTGGCAATGCGTTCAAATTCACAAAAAGCGGAAGCGTAAGCTATGGTTATTGCATAAAGAACAATATGCTTAGTTTCCATGTATCAGACACTGGAGCAGGTATTGCAGAAGACAAGATAGATAAAATCTTCGAACGATTTGTAAAAGCTAACAATATAGCGCAAGGTACAGGATTAGGACTATCCATCAGTAAAGTTATCATTGAAAAATTAGGTGGTAAAATAGCAGTTTCGTCTATCGAAAACAAAGGAACGACCTTTACATTCACTCTACCCCTTGCCAATGAACAACCAAAGGAAGTTGAGATTATCATCAACACACCGCAACCAAATGAGGCGCAATCGCAAGCTAACAATACTAATCCCCAAAATAACAATACAATGAAAACAATACTTGTAGCCGAAGACACAGATAGTAACTATATCTTAGCAAAAGCAATACTCGGAAAGATTTACAACTTAAAGCGTGCAAAAGATGGCATGGAAGCCGTAAACATGTTCGAAGAAATCAATCCCGACTTAATATTAATGGACATGAAGATGCCTAACTTAGATGGATTGGATGCAACACGCATCATACGCCAACTATCCAAGGATGTACCTATTATCGCATTAACAGCTTATGCATTCGAACACGACAAGCAAGCCGCATTAGAAGCAGGATGCAACGACTTCCTTACCAAACCATACACACAAGAAATGATTAAAGGAATGATTGAAAAATACATTCGATAAAAATAAAATAGGGTTGCTCTAGAGCAACCCTATTTTATTTTTATCGAATGTATTTTTCAATCATTCCTTTAATCATTTCT
>JAGBWA010000077.1 GCA_017630035.1 Bacteroides sp. | reverse complement strand
GACAAATAGTTCTGTTGCCCCGTCTTTTGCGGTTGCTTACATCCGCAAAAAACAAATACACAGATTACAAATGCAAGAAATCTACTCATTTTATTGATTAATATTAAGCTTCACACGCAATTTTTCCAACATATCTTTGGTCATCGAATCCAAATCGAATTGCGGCTGCCAATCCCATTCGTTTCGTGCACAAGAGTCGTCCAAACTATTTGGCCAACTATCGGCAATCGATTGCTTTAATGGGTCAACCGAATACTCCATCTCAAAGTCGGGAACATACTTCTTGATGGCTTGGAAAATACCTTCTGGATCGAAGCTCATTGCTGTAACATTAAAGGCATTTCTATGTTTCAATCTTGCCGGTGCTGCTTCCATCAACGAGATAGCGGCATTAATCGCATCGGGCATATACATCATGTCCATGTAAGTACCTTCCTTAATGGGACAAACAAACTTCTCGCCCTTCACCGCCGAATAGAAAATGTCCACGGCATAGTCGGTTGTACCACCTCCCGGAGGAGTTACGTTCGAAATAATACCAGGGAAACGAACCGAGCGAGTATCTACACCATATTTTGTATAGTAATAATCGCTTAACAATTCAGTGGTCACTTTTGTTACACCATACATTGTGCGAGGGCGTTGAATAGTATCTTGGGGTGTGTTCACGCGCGGAGTAGCTTCGCCAAACGAACCGATTGAACTCGGTGTAAACACCGCACAGTTATACTCGCGAGCCACTTCCAACACATTCCACAAGCCATCGATACCAATCTTCCAAGCCATAGCCGGACGACTTTCGGCAACAACCGATAGCAAGGCCGCAAGATTATATATAGTATCTATCTTAAATTGGCGGCATACAACCTCAATGGATTGACGGTCAGTTACATCGGCAATAGCAGAAGGGCCTGACGATTTCAATATACCTTGTGGCAATGCACTTGGGATGTATCCGGCAACAACATGGTCGTCACCATAACGTTTGCGCAACTCTAATGTTAGCTCCGAACCAATCTGACCGGTAGCGCCAATAACCAAAATGTTCTTCATACAAATGATTTTTTAATAGTTACATTATTTAGACGCACAAAGATACTGCATTTTTTTTCATTTTTCTATCAGTTTGCTATTGGAAATTCCAATAAAAATCATGTACTTTGCCTATCCTAAACTAAAAAGTATAAATCATAAGTAAAATAGCTATGTACGGAAAACTAAAAACTCACCTTTGCAACACGCTTGCCGAGATTAAAGAAGCCGGACTTTACAAGAGCGAACGCTTGATTGAAAGCCCTCAACAAGCAGTGATTGATGTGAATGGAAAAGAAGTGCTAAATTTTTGTGCCAACAACTATTTAGGCCTATCCAATCACCCTCGTTTGATAAAAGCTGCATCGAAAATGATGGAAGAACGCGGCTATGGCATGTCATCGGTACGCTTCATTTGCGGTACGCAAGACATTCACAAGCAACTTGAGGAAGCCATTTCAAAATACTTCCACACCGAAGACACCATCCTCTATGCTGCATGCTTCGATGCCAATGGTGGCGTGTTCGAACCATTATTTACAGAAGAAGATGCCATCATCTCCGATGCATTGAACCATGCCTCTATCATTGATGGTGTACGCCTTTGTAAAGCCAAGCGATACCGCTATGCCAATGCTAATATGGAAGAGTTGGAAAAATGCTTGCAAGAAGCTCAAGCACAACGCTTCCGCATCATTGTAACCGATGGGGTATTCTCTATGGATGGCAACGTAGCACCGGTTGATAAGATTTGCGACTTGGCCGAGAAATACGATGCCTTGGTAATGGTAGATGAATCGCACTCGGCCGGTGTTGTTGGCCCTACCGGACACGGAGTCAGCGAGTTGTACAACACCTACGAACGCGTAGATATCTATACAGGTACATTAGGAAAGGCATTCGGTGGAGCAATGGGTGGCTTCACTACCGGAAAGAAAGAGATTATCGATTTGTTGCGTCAACGAAGCAGACCTTACCTCTTCTCTAACTCTGTGGCACCAGCAGTAATCGGAGCAAGCATCGAAGTATTCAAAATGTTGGACGAGAGCAACGAATTGCACGACAAGTTGGTAGAAAACGTCAACTACTTCCGCGACAAAATGACCGAAGCAGGTTTTGACATCAAGCCTACACAAAGTGCTATCTGTGCCGTAATGCTATACGATGCAAAACTCTCTCAAGTATATGCAGCTCGCATGCAAGAAGAAGGTATCTATGTAACCGGTTTCTACTATCCCGTTGTGCCGAAGGGAGAAGCACGCATCCGTGTACAACTATCTGCCGGACACAACCGCGAACACCTTGATAAATGTATCAATGCCTTTATCAAAGTTGGCAAAGAATTAGGCGTACTTAAATAAGCAACCTAAAACAAAAACTTCCGAGAATTCTCGGAAGTTTTTTGTTTGCTATATGCGTTGTCCCAATCGTTCGTCTACTACACAAACGCCCGCTGATTCGGCATGCGTAAGCATATCCACAATATTCGAAGCCTGCGCCTCTTCCTCCACCTGCTCGCGTACAAATCCCCACAAAAAGTCTTGAGTCGCATGATCTTTCTCTGCCGATGCCACATCTACAAGCATATCAATCATCTTTGAAACACGACACTCGTGATCGTACACTTGTTTGAAAATCTCGAGAGGCGTACCAAAATCATTCGGTACAACATCCAATTTATCCAACTTCACAACGCCTCCCCTACTTATTATGTATTCTGCCATCCTACATGCATGACGATGCTCTTCTGCTGCTTGTTTCTTCATCCAAACGGTCATACCAGGATACCCTTTGCGAGCAAGAAAAAACGACATAGCCAAATAGAGATTTGACGACCACAACTCGGCTGTTATCTGCTCGTTAATAGCTTTTTGCAATTTATCTGTAATCATACTTATAAAAAATTAAAAGTGAATCTGTACATCATAAACAGATTCACTTTTATATTAGTTCAGTGGATTGACCACAGATAAAGCTAAATTAAGCTAATTCGTCAGAAGTATATCCCTTTGGAAGTGCTCTACAATTATAGCCCGATGCCATTATCTCGCCATAAGCACCTGCGGAACGAATAGCAAACAAATCACCACGTTTGGCTTTATTCAAGCGAACATCTTTACCAAACACATCCGATGATTCGCATATCGGACCTACTACATCGTACACCTCAATTGCTTCGTCTGACGTAATATTATCTATCTGATGATAAGCTTGATAAAGAGCTGGACGAATCAAGTCGGTCATACCTGCATCGAGGATAGCAAATTGTTTATTGTGTCCATGCTTAACGTATAGAACCTTAGAAATCAGCGTACCACATTGTCCCACTACAGCACGACCAAGTTCGAAATGCAATGTTTGGTGTGGACGTAATTTTAAATGCTTAGCATAAGTTGCAAAGTAATTCGCAAAATCGGGAATCGACTCACTATCCGGTGCTTCGTATGAAATGCCCAAACCACCACCTACATTTATATTTTCAACATAGATTTGGTGTTCATCCAACAAATCTTGCAACTCGTTAACGCGATGACACAAAGCCACGAAGTCGTCCATTTCCAAAATTTGCGAACCGATATGGAAATGCAATCCTATAAACTTCACATTGCTCATCGAAGAGGTTTTGTTGATGATAGGAATCATATCTTCCATACTGATGCCAAATTTGTTTTCGGCAAGTCCAGTAGTGATGTTAGCATGCGTGTGGGCACCAACATTCGGATTGATACGGAAAGCTACATTAGCCACTTTTTTTTTCAATGCCGCCAATTCGTTGATGACCTCCAGCTCTTCTAACGATTCAACATTGAAGCAAAGAATATCATTGTCCAATCCTAAGTTGATTTCCCAATCATCCTTTCCCACACCGGCGTATACAATCTTACCAGCTGGGAAACCTGCCTCTAAAGAGGCACGTACCTCACCACCACTTACACAATCGGCGCCCAAGCCACTCTCACGAATTACGGACAGCACTTTCGGGTTGGCATTGGCCTTGATAGCATAATGCACTTCGAAGTTTTCGTATTTAGCCACCTCGCCCGTAATGACCGAAAGTGTTTTACGCAACAACGCTAAATCGTAATAATAGAATGGCGTAGGTAATTTCCTTAATTGTTCGATAGGAAATAGTCTATTCATACATCCTTAGTTATTAAACAACTGATCGCTAAGCGATTGAAGAGCAGCCTTCTTATCACATTCACGCACCAAGAACGAGATGTTGTAGTTGCTACCACCAAACGAAATCATACGCACAGGAATGTCGCGCATTGCATCGAGTGCTTTGGCTTCGAAACCTACATTTTCCCATTCCAAGTCACCAACCACGCAAATGATACACATGTTATGGTCCACAGTAACAGTACCATACTTACGCAATTCGTCCAAGATTTCATTCAAGTGCTTGGTATTATCGATAGATACAGAAACACCGACCTCTGATGTACAAATCATATCGATAGAAGTTTGATACTTCTCGAAGATTTCGAACACTTTGCGCAAGAAACCGTGTGCCAACAACATTCGGCTCGATTTAATTTTGATAGCTGTAATGTTCTCTTTTGCAGCAACCGCTTTAATCTTACCCTTTTCTGTTTCATTTGAAATCATAGTACCCTCTGCTTTAGGGTCCATGGTGTTCAACAAACGAACTGGGATATTGGCATACTTAGCTGGTTGGATACATGTAGGGTGAAGAATCTTTGCACCAAAGTAAGCCAACTCGGCAGCCTCTTCGAAATGCAAATGACGCACGGGCGATGTTTTATCTACAATACGTGGGTCATTGTTGTGCATACCATCGATATCAGTCCAAATTTGAATTTCGTCAGCCTTTACCGCAGCACCAATCAACGAAGCACTATAGTCGCTACCACCACGTTGAAGGTTGTCCACCTCGCCATACGCATTACGACAAATGAAACCTTGTGTAATGTAAATTTCGGCATCTGGATTTGCTTCCAATTGTTGAGCCAAACGTTCTTTGATATAAGGAAGATCGGGTTCAGCATTCTTATCAGTACGCATAAAGTCGAGCGCAGGGAGCAACACCGACTTCACACCTTGTTCTTGCAAATAGTAGTTTACCATGGTTGTAGAGAGCAACTCACCTTGTGCCAACACGATGCGTTCTTCGAACAACGTAAACAAATCTTTAGTATATGAACGAAGCAACTCGAAACGTACCTTGAGCAATTCCATACCCTTTTGGCGGAATTCTTCGGTTGAAAACAATTCGTTGATGTGTTGTTTGTATTTATTTTCCAAGCGATTGATTACTTCATTTGCACCATCAGGGTTCTTTTTGTGAAGATAATCAGAGATTTCGACCAAGGTATTGGTAGTTCCCGACATTGCCGACAACACTACAATCTTACGCTCTCCATCTGTAATCAGTTTTGCAACGTCTTTCATTCGTTGAGGAGAACCTACAGATGTTCCTCCAAACTTTAAAACTTTCATATACTTTTTGCTAATTAATTAATTTCTTCTACAATTTGATGATTTTCACATCTGAACACACGTCCTGGATATTGCCCCAACAGCTGCAAGTTATGGGTAGTCATCACAACCAACGTTCCATCCTTAGCCAGATTACACAACAATTCGGCAATAGCCTTGCCTGTTTCAACATCCAAATTACCGGTGGGTTCGTCCGCTAAAATAATATCGGGCGAGTTCAATATGGCGCGAGCAATTACGATACGTTGTTGTTCGCCACCCGATAGTTCGTTGGGTAGTTTATATCCTTTGTTGTTCATGCCCACTTGTTTCAGCACCTCTTCAATACGGTCTTTCATCTCGCCCTTATGCTTCCAACCAGTGGCACGAAGCACAAACTCAAGGTTTTCATAAACCGAGCGGTCTGTCAACAACTGAAAATCTTGAAAAACAATACCCAGTTTTCTGCGCAATTGTGGAATGTGCTTACGTTTAATTTTACACATATCATAACCCATCACCTCGGCATTGCCGGATGCAATTTCAAGTTCGCCGTAGAATGTCTTGAGCAAGCTTGTTTTTCCTGAGCCAACCTTTCCTATCAGATATACCAATTCACCCTTTTTAAGGTCCAAATCAACATTTTCCAATACTGATAGTTCTTGCTGACAGATGGTTACATCGGTGTATTTAATCAACGTATCTTCCATAATGGCACATTAATGTTTCTTCCACGTAACACTATGACGCTCCATCAATTCGCGCGCCAAGTCTTCAATGCGATAACCTTTCGATGTTAATAAAACGATTAAGTGATACAACAAGTCGGCACCTTCGTAAATCAGGCGTTCGTCGGTTCCGTTGCATGCTTCAATCACGGTTTCCACAGCCTCTTCGCCCACCTTTTGAGCCATCTTGTTTACACCCGATTGGAACAAGCTGGTTGTGTACGAACCTTCAGGCATTTCAGCGTGACGCTTATCAATAAAGTCTTGCAATGATTTGAAGAACATAACCGGTTGTTCGTTTTTCTCACCCCAACAAGTATCTGTTCCTGTATGGCAAACCGGTCCAACCGGATTTACTTGAATCAACAGTGTGTCATTATCGCAATCGCTTTTGATGGATACTACATGCAAGAAGTTTCCACTCTCCTCGCCCTTTGTCCACAAACGATTCTTTGTGCGGCTAAAGAAAGTCACCTTTCCGCTTTCCACAGTTTTATCATAAGCCTCCTTATTCATAAAACCGAGCATCAATACCTTTTGAGTCTCTGCATCTTGAATAATTGCAGGAATCAATCCATTCATCTTTTCAAAATCTAACATCATCTTGTCTGTTATATTTATATATACTTTGTTATCTCACACTTATTCCGTTGGCGCAAAGATACGACTTTAAATCGGGAATTTTTATCTCTCCGAAATGAAATACACTTGCCGCCAATGCTGCATCGGCCTTACCAATGGTGAATGCATCGCGGAAATGCTCCATATTGCCAGCTCCACCCGATGCTATGATAGGAATTTTCAGGTCTGATGCCAATTGTGCTAAAGCCTCGTTAGCATAACCAGTTTTAACGCCATCGTGATCCATGCTTGTAAACAACACTTCGCCGGCACCTCTCTCTTGTGCTTCGTAAGCCCACGACATCAGTTCTTTATCTGTTTCCACACGACCACCATTCAAGTAGCACTTCCAACCATTATCGGTTTGCTTGGCATCGACGGCCAGCACACAAACTTGCGAGCCAAAATGCTTGGCAATGTCATCTATCAACTGCGGTTGTTTAATAGCTGCCGAGTTGATAGAAATCTTATCGGCCCCTGCACTGAGCAAGCGGTCCACATCACTCAATTCGTGAATACCGCCACCCACTGTAAATGGAATGCTGATATTTGCAGCTATACGTTTCACCAACTCGGCAAACGTTTTTCGTCCTTCAAAACTTGCGGTGATATCCAAGAACACCAACTCGTCGGCACCTTGTTCACTATAGGCGCGTGCCAACTCAACCGGATCGCCAGCTTGTCGCAAATTGACAAAGTTGGTTCCCTTCACGGTTTGTCCGTCTTTAATATCCAAGCAAGGAATAATTCTTTTCGCTAACACCTTATATATAATAATTAGTGATTCGACATAATTAGTTTTTCCAACTCTTTCAACGATATTCTACCTTCGTAAAGAGCTTTTCCAAATATCACGGCCGGCACTTCTGCTGCTTGCAAAGCATAAATATCGTCCATGCTACTTACGCCCCCACTGGCAATCAAGTTGAGGTCGGGATAGTGTTGCAATATCTCCTTATACAATTGGATGGATGGACCTTGAAGCATACCATCACAATCGATATCTGTACATATCACTTTGTTTATACCTTTAGCAATGTATTCGCCCAAGAATGGAAACAATTCGCAATTGCTCGATTCCATCCATCCGCTTACTGCAATCATCCGGTTCTTCACATCGGCACCAAGAATGATGCGTTCACTGCCATACTTCGCCAACCAAGATGAGAACAACTCCGGATTCTTCACAGCAATGCTTCCACCTGTCACCATCTCTGCACCACTTTCGAAAGCTATTCGCAAATCGTCATCGCTCTTCACACCCCCACCAAAATCGACAATCAACGATGTAGCCGAAGTGATCTGTTCCAACACACGATAGTTGACTATATGATGCGAAGCTGCTCCGTCCAAATCGACTACATGCAATCGTTTGATGCCGTGAGCCTCAAACTCCTTAGCCAATTCGGCAGGATTCTCTCCATACACCTTTTTGCTATTATAGTCCCCTTTCGACAAACGAACGCATTTTCCGTCGATAATGTCAATGGCAGGTATTAGTTCTATCATAAATCCAAGAAGTTTTTAAGTATCCGTTCGCCTACACTACCGCTCTTTTCCGGATGGAACTGTGTAGCATAGAAATTCTCTTTATGGAGGGCTGCACTGAATGGATGAATATAATCTGTTGTTGCAGCTGTATGCTCATTTACAGGCACATAGTAGCTATGCACAAAATAGACAAATTCATCCTTATCAAATCCGTTGAACAATGCGCTATTGGTATCGGTAATGGTATTCCAACCCATGTGTGGCACTTTATCTTCATGACGTTTCGGAACAAAGCGCTTCACTTCTGCATCAAATATTCCCAAACAATCTGCATCGCCCTCTTCCGAGTGTTTACACATTAATTGCATACCCAAACAGATGCCCAACACTGGTTGTTTCAAATCCTTTATCAGTTTATCCAATCCGGTAGCCTTCAAATGCTCCATAGTGGTTTCAGCCTCTCCCACTCCGGGGAAGATTACCTTATCGGCCGAACGAATAACAGCTGGATCGGCCGAAATCTCTGCTTCCACACCAAGTCTTTTCAGCGCATAGTCCACAGAGCATATATTACCTGCATTGTATCGTATGATTACTACCTTCATAAATTGTATCAATTGAAGATAACAGTCTTATTCTTGTATGCCAACACTTTGCGGTCAATATGTTTTTGAACGGCACGCGACAAAACGATTTTTTCCAAATCCTTTCCTTTATTAATCAAGTCTTGCACAGTATCCTTGTGTGTGATACGTACCACATCTTGTTCAATGATAGGACCGGCATCCAACTCGGTTGTTACATAGTGACTAGTTGCTCCGATAATCTTCACACCACGTTCGAATGCTGCATGATACGGCTTTGCGCCCACAAAAGCGGGTAAGAACGAGTGGTGAATATTGATAATCTTGCTTGGATAAGCTTCAATCATCTGTTCGGAAATCACTTGCATATAGCGTGCTAAAACAATAAAGTTCACACCATTTTCCTTTAACAGTTCCATCTCCTTAGCCTCTTGTTCAGCCTTATTCTCTTTAGTGATGGGGAAAACATGGAATGGAATACCAAAACGGTCGGCCACATGTTGCAAGTCAGGGTGATTACTGATAATCAATGGAATTTCCACATCCCACTCGCCAGCTGTGTAGCGGGCCAACAAGTCGTATATGCAGTGCGACATCTTCGACACAAAAATAGCCATGCGTGGCTTGCGATCGGAGAAGTAAATGCGATACTTCATGTCGTACTTTTGCGCATACAACGTATCGAAATAATCTTCTACCTTCTCTTGTGGAATCAAGAAGTTTTCCAACTCCCATTCAATACGCATAAAGAACTCTTTTTCTTCTCTATCTACATATTGATCCAAATATACAATGTTTCCTTTATTGATCGTGATAAAATCTGTTACAGCAGCCAAAATGCCCGGTTTGTCAGGGCAGTGAAGTAATAATTTAGCAGTCTTCATTCTATATATAAGGGTTAATTCTATTCAACAATTTACAATACTTTCATTTTTGAGGGAGCAAAGATAGCCATTTATTACCAAATAAAGAAATATTCAAGCAAAAAGTTTAATATTTCGTTCAATTTGCGACATTAAGCACCAAAAATCCATATATAAACCGAAGCCAATGTAATAAAATGCTCAAAATGAATACATAAGCAAAAAGTTAATAAAAAAGCAATAAAAAACTTGCCTACAAGTATTGCAGATTTCAAAGAAATAACTACCTTTGCACCGCAATCGCAAGAAAGCAACCCTGAATGGTGTGGTAGTTCAGTTGGTTAGAATACCTGCCTGTCACGCAGGGGGTCGCGGGTTCGAGTCCCGTCCATACCGCAAAAGCCTTGGAGTTTCAAACTTCAAGGCTTTTTGTTTTGTATGAATTCCACTCTTTCAAGAAGATTACTATCTAATTCTCCTCCTTCCGGAAGGAGGAGTACCCGTAAGGGGGAGGTGGTAGGACAATAACACACTATTCGGTTCTAAACAACAAATACTTCAGCCGTGAAGTATTTGTTCATCACAGCTAAAGTATTTGTTCATCAGAAAGCAGCAATATATACAACAAAAAAAGTCCTACAAACATTACTGTTTATAGGACTTACTCAATACAGAGCGGAAAACGAGGCTCG
>JAGBWA010000076.1 GCA_017630035.1 Bacteroides sp. | reverse complement strand
TGTCGAGTGTATTTCCTTGGAAATTGGCATTTACTTTAAAGTTAAATTCGCCCCCATCATATTGTTCGGTCAAGCGGAGTGCATGCGGATGAAAATCTGCTACTTGTGCATGGAATTTATACACTGCCGGCGAACTGTAAGCATTGAACTGCCCGTTCACCATCAAGCGCCCATTGGGGTCATCCAGCATAGCCTCTCCTTGGAAACCAGCAGCATTGTATTGTCCATCGAGCGTAATATTCTCGTAGCGATAGTCGTTGTATTGTAGCGAATCTACCACACACTTTAGCTGCACTTGGGGTGTGCGTTCGTTATAGAAGCGACTATTTACATCGAAATGCAGACTGATGTCGCCAAACTTTTCATCGGCTAGCAAACCGCCAAGCGAAAAGTTGGTAGTAGCAAGATTGGCAAGTAAAGCGAGTTGTCGCTGCTCTTTGTCCGAGTTCACTTGCATTCGGCCATGCAATGTTCCCAACTCTGTGCGTGTTTCTCCAACAATTTGCATATCAGATAGTTTTCCGGCTACACCACCCACAAAATCTACAGTGCCCAAGTTTTGCAATACTGGCGGCACACCTTTATACTCTTTGCTTAAGTTTTGCAACAGAAAGGCTATACCGGTAGAATCGGCATGCAACTCGGACAAGTTTCCCGATATGCTACTCTGTTCTGCATCGGTCAAGTGATAAAGATTCACATCTCCCTTCAAGCGGAAATGATCGGTAGATGAGAGGTTGAACAACGGACAACGCAATTCGTTCAGTGTGCCATGCGCTTTAATTTCCAAATTCAACGCATCGGTAAATGGCTGGAATAGCGGTATAAGTGGCGATACATCGCTCAGCGTAACCTCCGATGGCAACAGATGGAAAGCAAATTTCACTTGCTCTGTAAAACGATTGAAGGCCGCAAAGCTATCATATTCCATGCGGATAGTATCCATCAGCAACGAAGTGTTTGGAAAGCGTATCTGGAAATCGCTGATTTGCATACCTTGCTGATTGCCAACCGCCTTGAACGATAGTCTCTCCAATCCCAATCCCGAGTTTACTTCCGCAACACTCATACGCTTAATGGCCGCATTGATAGAGTCGGGGGTAAGCGCTTTTAGCGAAATGTTTGCCGTAATGTTGTGTAGATCCAAGTGGTTGGGGTTAAACTTCCCCGGCGTGCTATCAGCACTTTGCAAATCATAGGATAAGTTTCCTCGTCGCAACAACACTGAATTGATGCGGAGATTTAGGTTGTTTTCCTGCTGAGTAGTATCTTTTTTGGCGAATGCATCGAGCAAAAACTGAAAATTGGGAGCCGAATCCAAGTCTTCTTTCCGGAGAAATGCATCAAATCCATACAACTGAATATTGTTGATGGAGATTTTTCCTTGAAACAGCGGTAATATATCAAATCGTGCTGCCATGCGGGCAACTTGCAACATCTCTGTATCCTCTTGGTCGTACAATTGAAGGTTCTCCAGCATAATTCGATTGAACAAGCCCACCTCAATATTACCTATTTCGACCGTACTACCCAATTCATCCGATAGCTCACTGGATAGATACGAAGCGAGTTGTCGCTGAACATACGGTATGTTCAACAGCAATATGGCACCAATGTAAATAGTTAAAAATAGGCCAATTACCCAATATGTTACTCGCTTAAAAGTATTGATAGCTATTCTATTTTAATATTTTCGCGAACAAAAATAAGAAATAATACGTAAAGAATCTACTTTTATCATTACTTTTGCGCAAGAAAAGCATAATTAAATAATGAGTACAATTATATTAGGAATTGAATCGTCGTGCGACGATACATCGGCTGCTATCATCAAAGACGGCTATTTGCTTTCGAATGTAGTGGCCAGTCAAGCCGTTCACGAATCATACGGCGGAGTAGTGCCCGAATTAGCTTCGCGCGCCCATCAACAAAACATCGTTCCAGTGGTAAACGAAGCGATGAAAAGGGCTAATATTACCAAAGAAGAGCTTAGTGCCGTTGCCTTTACTCGCGGTCCAGGCTTAATGGGCTCGTTGCTTGTAGGCGTATCGTTTGCTAAGGGTTTTGCTCGTTCGCTTGGCATCCCAATGATAGATGTTAACCACTTGACAGGACACGTTTTAGCCAACTTTATTAAAGTAGAAGGCGAAGAGAGCGTTCATCCTAAATTCCCCTTCCTTTGCTTGTTGGTTTCGGGCGGAAACTCGCAAATCATCCTTGTAAAGGCATACAACGATATGGAAATCCTTGGTCAAACCATCGACGATGCTGCTGGTGAAGCCATCGACAAATGCTCGAAAGTAATGGGATTGGGCTATCCCGGTGGTCCTATTATCGACCGTTTGGCTCGCCAAGGAAACCCAAAAGCATTCACTTTCAGCAAGCCACACATCCCTGGATTGGATTACAGCTTTAGCGGATTGAAGACATCGTTTCTCTACTCTTTACGCGATTGGATGAAAGACGATCCCGATTTTATCGAGCATCACAAAGAAGACCTTGCTGCTTCGCTCGAAAACACCGTGGTAGAAATCTTAATGGATAAATTACGCAAAGCAGCTAAGAAGTACAATATCAAGGAAGTAGCTGTT
Organism: Bacteroides sp.; assembly: GCA_017630035.1. Lineage (GTDB taxonomy): Bacteria > Bacteroidota > Bacteroidia > Bacteroidales > Bacteroidaceae > Bacteroides. The sequence continues at coordinate 5,196 of JAGBWA010000076.1, read as the reverse complement.
GCCGGAGGCGTTTCGGCCAATACCGGATTGCGCAATGCTTTCTACGATCATGCAAAGCGTTTCGGCTGGCAAGTTTACATACCAAAATTTGGTTATACCACCGATAATGCCGCCATGATAGCCATTACCGGATACTATAAGTTCTTGGACAACGATTTCTGTCCAATGGAAGCTCCAGCATACTCTCGCGTCACTTTAGAATAATGTAAATGAAAGCACTTGCCGAAGAATTAGGAAAGCTACTGCTCGAAAAGGGACTGACACTATCCACCGCCGAAAGTTGCACGGGTGGGGGAATAGCATCGGTGATTACCTCCATTTCCGGCAGTTCAGAATACTTCAAAGGAGGCATTGTGGCCTATGCCAACGAGGTAAAAACAGCCCTCTTGGGAGTAAGCGAAACAACGTTGGAAAAGCATGGTGCGGTGAGCGAAGAAACCGTGCTGGAAATGGCAAAAGGTGCGATGAAATCAATGAAAACGAGTTGCGCCATCGCCACTTCGGGCATAGCCGGACCAGGAGGAGGAACCCCTACAAAACCGGTAGGCACTATCTGGATAGCCGTGGCATGCAACGATAAGATTGTTACCAAGAAACTGCAAGGCGACAATGGACGCGAAAAAAACACTAAAAACAGCATAGAAAAGGCACTTTCTTTGCTCATTGAGCACTTAAAATAAGGAAAATCACTATTAAACAGAGAATTATTTTATAAAAAACTTGCGTAATTAATATAAAAGCACTTACTTTGCGCTCTGTTTGAAGGAATAACCCGTTTGAAACTATAAAAACTAAGATAGAAATGTCAAAGATTTGTCAAATTACCGGAAAGAAAGCCATGATTGGCAACAACGTTTCACACTCAAAAAGAAGAACTAAAAGAAGCTTTGATGTGAACTTGTTTAGAAAGAAGTTCTATTATGTAGAACAAGACTGCTGGATTAGCTTGAGCTTGTCAGCTGCTGGTCTTCGCGTTATTAATAAGAAAGGTTTGGATGCTGCATTGTGTGATGCGGTTGCCAAAGGTTATTGTGAATGGAAATCAATCCGCGTGATTGGTTAATAAAGTAGGGAGATACTGAATTATGGCAAAGAAAGCAAAAGGTAACAGAGTACAAGTGATTCTGGAATGTACAGAACACAAAGAAAGCGGAATGCCCGGCACTTCTCGTTATATCACAACGAAGAACCGTAAAAATACTACTGAAAGATTGGAATTGAAGAAGTACAATCCTATCTTGAAGCGAGTAACAGTGCACAAGGAAATTAAGTAATATATATTAAATAGGAATAGACCATGGCAAAAAAAGCAGTTGCGACCTTGCATGAAGGTACAAAAGAAGGACGTTCTTATACTAAGGTGATCAAGATGGTTAAGTCTCCAAAAACTGGTGCTTACATCTTCGACGAACAAATGGTTCGTAACGAAGAAGTTCAAGACTTCTTCAAGAAGTAAGATTCACAACCTACACCGCGAGGTGTAAGAAACCTATAAAGTCCCTCATCGAACAATTCGGTGAGGGATTCTTTTTTTATTACGCAAAATATAGTATCTTTGCAGCAACTAAAACATTGTAATTGTTTATAATATGGGATTTTTTAGTTTTTTCTCAAAAGAAAAGAAAGAAACATTAGACAAGGGATTGGCCAAAACCAAGGAGAGTGTATTTGGTAAGATAGCTCGCGCCATTGCCGGTAAGTCGAAAATTGATGATGAAGTATTGGACAACCTCGAAGAGGTTCTCATCACTTCGGATGTTGGTGTGGAAACAACCTTGAAAATCATTGAGCGCGTAGAGAAACGTGCCGCCGAAGATAAATACATGAATGCCAACGAGCTAAACAACTTGTTGCGCAACGAAATTGCCGAATTGTTAACAGAAAACAATACCGACGATGTGGACGATTTCGAAGCTCCTATCACACAAAAGCCTTACGTTATCATGGTAGTAGGCGTGAATGGAGTGGGCAAAACCACCACTATCGGCAAGTTGGCATACCAATTCAAGAAAGCCGGCAAGTCAGTTTACCTGGGCGCTGCCGACACTTTCCGTGCTGCTGCCGTAGAACAATTGGTTATCTGGGGCGAGCGCGTAGGCGTGCCTGTAATCAAGCAAAAGATGGGTTCCGACCCTGCATCGGTAGCCTTCGATACACTTAGCTCTGCCGTAGCCAATAATGCCGATGTAGTTATCATCGACACAGCCGGTCGTTTGCACAACAAGATTGGCTTGATGAACGAGCTTACCAAGATTAAGAACGTTATGAGTAAGGTTGTTCCTAACACACCCAACGAAGTATTGTTGGTATTGGATGGCTCTACTGGTCAGAATGCGTTCGAACAAGCCAAACAATTTACCAAGGCTACCGAAGTATCGGCATTGGCTGTTACCAAGCTCGACGGTACAGCCAAGGGCGGTGTAGTGATTGGCATTTCCGACCAATTCAAAATCCCCGTAAAATACATTGGTTTGGGCGAGGGAATGGAAGACCTCCAAGTATTCCGCAGAAAAGAGTTTGTCGATTCATTGTTCGGAGAGAAAGAATGAAACGCAAAACCATCGATATCATTACGTTAGGTTGCTCAAAGAATTTGGTCGATTCCGAACGACTGATGCGTCAATTGGAAGCAGCCGGATATAATGTTACCCACGACTCAGAGCGTCCGCAAGGCGAAATTGCCGTTATCAACACTTGCGGTTTCATTGGCGATGCCAAGGAAGAATCCATCAACATGATTTTGGAATTTGCGCAAGCCAAGGAAGAAGGTGCTTTGGAGAAGCTCTATGTAATGGGTTGCTTATCAGAAAGATACTTAAAGGAGCTGGAGGAAGAAATTCCACAAGTGGATAAGTATTATGGCAAATTCAATTGGACCGAGCTATTGGCCGATTTAGGGAATACCTACCGCCAAGAACTTGGCAACGAACGCCATATCACTACTCCCAGGCACTATGCCTACCTGAAGATTTCCGAAGGTTGCGACCGTTCATGCTCGTATTGCGCTATCCCTATCATTACCGGCAAGCACACTTCTCGTCCGATGGAAGAGATTGTAGCCGAGGTGAAACACCTTGTGGCGCAAGGCGTGAAAGAGTTTCAAATCATCGCGCAAGAGTTGACCTACTACGGCATCGACCTTTACAAGAAACAAAAAATAGCCGAATTAATCGAGCAAATAGCCGACATCCCCGGAGTGGAGTGGATTCGTTTGCACTATGCCTATCCGGCACATTTCCCCATGGATTTGATGCGCGTAATGCGCGAACGTCCCAATGTTTGTAAATACATGGATATTGCCCTGCAACACATCAGCGACAATATGCTTGGCCGTATGCGTAGAAACGTTACCAAGGCAGAGACCTACAAGTTGATTGAGAACTTCCGCAAAGAGGTACCCGGTATCCATCTACGCACTACATTGATGGTGGGCCATCCAGGCGAAACAGAAGCCGACTTCGAAGAGCTGAAGGCATTTGTAAAGGCTGCAAAGTTCGATAGAATGGGGGCTTTTGCCTATTCGGAAGAGGAAGGCACATACTCTGCCACCCATTACGAGGACAACATTCCGCAAGAGACAAAAGAGCAGCGCTTGAGCGAACTGATGGCTATTCAAGAAGAGATTTCGGCCGAATTGGGTAGGGAAAAGATTGGTAAAACCTTCCGTGTTATTATCGACCGTTTGGAGGGCGATTACTACATTGGTCGCACCGAATTCGACTCGCCTGAAGTAGATCCCGAGGTACTTATCGAAAGCAGCAAGCAATCGCTAACAATCGGAGAATTTTATCAGGTTTCCATCACAAATTCCGATGATTTCGACCTTTTTGGCGAGGTTGTATCCTAATTTTTCGCAAACAATTTGCGTAGTTCACAATAAATTAGTAATATAGCGGCACGTTTTAACAGCTTCTAAATCTAAGTATCTTGAACAACAAAGAGTTTATATCCGAATTGTCGCAAAGGTTAGGTTATTCAACCAAAGAAACCACCGATTTAGCGACCTCATTGCTCGATGCCATGTCCAAGCAATGGCAAGAGGGAAACATGATAGCCATTCAAGGATTTGGTGCATTCGAAGTGAAGAAGAAAGCCGAACGCATCTCTGTCAATCCCACCACGAAAGTGCGCATGTTGGTTCCCCCAAAATTGGTATTGTCGTTCAAACCCAGTGTTGCTTTAAAAGATAAGTTCAAGTAACGATTCAAAACCTAATGCGCTATGAATGATAAGATTACCATACAAGAACTTGTCGAGTTCATCTCGGGCAACCAATCCACCTCGAAGAAAGAGATTGAAGCTTTTGCCAAAGAGTTTTTCAAGCTGATAGAAGACGCTTTGCAAACCGAGCGATACGTTAAAATCAAAGGCTTCGGCACATTCAAACTCATCGAAGTAGATAGCCGCGAAAGCATCAACGTAAACACCGGCGAACGCTTTGAAATTCAAGGTCATAACAAGATAACCTTTACCCCCGATGCCACCCTTAAAGAGGTGGTAAACAAACCCTTTGCCCACTTCGAAAGCGTAGTGCTAAACGATGGCGTATTTTTCGAAGAAGAGCCAATCCTTGACGAAGAAACTCCAGTTGTCGAAGAGGAACCCATCATCGAAGAGGAAGCCCCAATCATCGAGGAACCAATCATCGAAGAAGAACCATCTCCAATTCCCCTCCTTCAAGAAGAAGAAGTACCTTCAACCGACGTGGTAGGTTCAGATACCGAAGAAGAAAACCCGATTATCGAAGAAGAGGAGCCTATCATCGAAGAGGAAGTTCCTGTTATCGAAGAACCCATCATCGAAGAAGAACCCATCGTAGAAGAGGAACCCCTTAGTAGGGACGTTGCATGCAGCGTCCGCGAAGAAGAGCCTCTCACTGAAGAAGCAGCCCCAATCATCGAGGAATCCATCATTGAAGAAGAACCATCTCCAATTCCCCTCTTTCAGGAAGGAGGGGTGCCTTCAGGCGGGGTGATAGGTTCAGATACCGAAGAAGCAGCTCCAATTATCGAAGAACCCATCGTAGAAGAGGAACCCCTTAGTAAGGACGTTGCATGCAGCGTCCGCGAAGAAAAAACTCCGATTATCGAGGAAGAAGAGCCTATCATCGAAGAGGAAGTTCCTGTTATCGAAGAACCCATCATCGAAGAAGAACCCATCGTAGAAGAGGAACCCCTTAGTAGGGACGTTGCATGC
>JAGBWA010000075.1 GCA_017630035.1 Bacteroides sp. | reverse complement strand
GTTTTGCGAGTGCAAAGGTAGTGAAAATATTGAAATGCGCAAACTTTTTTAAAGAAAATATTTATTTTTCTTCATTTAATGGGTTCCAGCCTTGCGCTTTTAGCTCAAATTCTTGTCCGTCGCGGCAAATTAAGGCGCAACCAAGTTCGGAATTGGTGATGTGACCAATCAGTTTTATACCTTCCATTTCGGATACTTTTTCATGGTCGGCGATGGGAACAGTGAAGAGTAGTTCGTAATCTTCGCCACCATTCAGTGCGCATGTGCTGACGTTCATGTTCAGTTCTTCGGCCATTACGGCGGTTTGATAGTCGAGCGGCAAGTGTTCTTCGTAAATGCGGCAACCCACTTTGCTTTGTGTGCAGATGTGCATCAGTTCGGAAGACAATCCGTCCGAGATGTCCATCATGGAAGTGGGGGTGATGCCTGCTTTAGCAAGTTTTTCAATGATGTCGCGTCTGGCTTCGGGCTTCAGTTGACGTTCGAGTAGGTACTCCTTGCCGGCAAAGTCGGGCTGAAGGTCTTCTTTATCGTTGCCTTGCAAAGCCACTTTTTCTCGTTCAAGGAGTTGCAATCCCATGTATGCAGCTCCTAAATCGCCACTAACGCAAATCAAATCGGTTTCTTTTGCGCCATTACGATAGACAACTTTCCCTTTCTCGCCTTCGCCAATGCAAGTGATGCTAATGGTAAGCCCGGTGAACGATGAGGTTGTGTCGCCCCCTATAATATCCACGCCATACTCTTCGCAAGCCAAGCGGATACCGGCATAGAGGGCTTCTACGTCTTCTATGCAGAATCGTTTCGACAAGCCAAGTGATACGGTGATTTGCTTGGGTTGGCCATTCATGGCATAGATATCGGAGAAGTTGACTACGGCTGCTTTGTATCCCAGATGTTTAAGGGGTACATAGGTCAAGTCGAAGTGTACTCCTTCGAGTAGGAGGTCGGTTGTTACCAATACCTCCTTCTCGGAAGAATAGTTCAGCACGGCGGCATCGTCGCCTATGCCGTATTTGGATGATTCGTTTTTCAGTTCGATACCTTCGGTGATGTGGCGGATGAGGCCAAATTCGCCGAGGGTTGCTATCTCTGTTCTCATATAATTATGCTCTGTTTATCAGTTCGCGCATGATTTCGGTCATCTTGGGTTGTGCGGCATCGGCAGCTTTTTGTACCTCTTCGTGTGTCACTTCTACGATTTTGCCTTCAACGCCAAGGTCGGTAACTACCGATACGCCAAATACCTTAATGCCGCAATGGTTGGCTACGATAACTTCGGGTACGGTGGACATACCAACGGCATCGGCGCCCAAGATACGGAATAGCTTATACTCTGCCGGTGTTTCGAAAGTAGGGCCTTGTGTACCTATATATACACCATGTTGCACCTTGATGCCCTTTTCTTTGGCAATCTCATCGGCTTTGCGAATAAGTTCTTTGTCGTAGGCTTCGCTCATATCCGGGAAGCGTGGGCCATAGGGTATGTTCTTGCCACGAAGTGGATGTTCGGGGAAGTAGTTGATATGGTCGGTAATAATCATCAAGTCGCCAATCTCGAAATCGGGATTTGTACCGCCGCTTGCATTCGAAACAAACAATGTCTTAATGCCCAATTCGCGCATCACTCTTACGGGAAAGGTTACTTCCTTCATAGAGTAGCCTTCGTAGTAGTGGAAACGTCCTTGCATGGCCATGATATCTTTGTTGCCAAGTTTGCCAAAGATAAGTTTGCCACTATGTCCTTCCACGGTAGAAACGGGGAAGTTTGGTATCTCTTCGTAGGGGATTTCGTACTTTTCGGTTATTTCTCCGGCGAGGCTTCCTAAGCCAGTGCCAAGGATGATAGCAGTTTCGGGTTGTGTTTGCATCTTACTCTTTAGGTAAGCTGCTGTTTCTTGAATTCGTTCTAACATATTCGATTATATTTAGGTTAAACGTATGTTGTTTGTTTTGTAAGATTTCTACTTCGATGGGCAACACATAGATGTATGGGTGTAGCGATTTGTCCAAAGCCGGATGGTGAGCCAATCGGGCGGCATCTTTTTCGGTGGTGATGATGATGCGTCTCCCTTCTTCCAATTGCATGAACTTATTGGATATCAGTTGCATCTCTTTCTCTGTGAAGTCGTGATGGTCGGAAAATGCAAGCATTTCCACCTTTTCGGCTTTCCGACTTACCTCTTCGAATAACGGTTGGGGTTGGGCGATACCTACTACCAAAAGCACTTGTTTGTTTTCAAGTGTTTCGTTGGTCGAAGCAAAGAGTGGTTTCAGCTTACCATAGCGAAAGCGTGAGAAGAATACGGGTTGATGTTCAGCAGCTTTCAGTTTGCTTGTCATGGCTTCGTAATCCGTTTCGTGCAAGTGGTTCGGACATTTGGTCATGACAATGGCATTGGCGCGTTGCTTGCCTTTGCTTGTTTCGCGCAAACGGCCAGCTGGCATCAGCGCATCGTTGAAGTAGGGGCGATTGAAGTCGGTCAGCAAAAGATTGTATCCCGCCTTTGCATAGCGATGTTGGTAGGCATCGTCCATGATAATGACATCGATGGGCGGGTTGGTTACCTTCATCAGTTGCTCAATGCCGTGACAACGGTTCTCATCGACGGCTACCCGAATGTCGGGAAACTTCTGCTTCATTTGGTATGGCTCATCGCCAATGTCGTGGGCAGTGCTATGCTCATCGGCAAGCAGATAGCCTTTGGTGTGTCGCTTGTATCCACGGCTCAAGGTGGCTACGTTCAAGCCTTCGCTTTGCAACAAGCGTATCAAGTATTCGGTGTGTGGTGTTTTGCCTGTGCCTCCTACAGCAAGGTTTCCCACACATATTATAGGTATGTCGAAACTCTTTGATTGGAGAATGCCCCAATCAAAGAGTTTGTTTCGTAAGCCTGTACCTATGCCATATAACCAGGCAAGGGGTAGTAGCGCTTTTGCATACCTATATAAATATGTTTTTTAGTTGAAATTTATGATGTAGGGCATACGTGCTTGAATAGGGTCAACCTTATCAAGTTCGTCGAGGAGGTAGAAGTGCTTGCTTACTTCGTTAAGCTTCTTGCCCATGATGCGTGTTCTGATGTAGTCGTCCATACCCTTGCTTGTGCTTTCCATCAATGTTTCGATGAAGCTCTTTTCGCCAGGATAGTTTTGGATGGTATAAGCTTCTACACCAGCTTTTTCGATAGCGATGTCGAGGGCAGTGTCAAGGCCACCAAGTACATCCACCAAACCTAAATCGATTGCCATGCTACCTGTCCAAACGCGTCCTTGTCCCACTTGGTCAATCTCTTCTTTTGTCTTGCCGCGTCCGTCTGCGCAACGAGTCAAGAAGAGGTCGTAACCACGTTCAACGTTAGCTTGCATCTTTTGTTGCTCTGCACTATTCATTGGGCGTGTCAAGTCGCCAAAGTCAGCAAATTCGTTAGTCTTCACTACGTCCATAGCTACACCGATATTCTTGGCCAATTTCTCTCCATATCTAAACAATCCGAAGATACCGATTGAGCCGGTCAGTGTAGTAGGCTCGGCTACAATGGTGTCGGCATTACAAGAGATGTAGTAACCGCCCGATGCAGCATAGTCGCCCATAGATACGATGACGGGCTTCTTGGCTTTCAACTCTGTTACGGCATGCCAAATTTGTTCAGAAGCAAAGGCACTACCACCGGGTGAGTTCACGCGAAGCACAACGGCTTTCACATCATCGTCCTCTTGCAACTTGCGGAGGTCTTTGATTACTTCGTTGCCTACGATTTGTGTTTCGCCACCGCCCAATGCTGATGAGCCTGCTTGGTCAACAATTTCACCTTCAGCATAATACACCGCAATGATGTTTCCGCTTGGGTCTTTAGGTTGTGTCTTCTTTACATTCTTCATGGCCGACAAACCAATCATGTTCAAATCGTCGTCTTCGTCGATACCAGCAATGGTTTTAATATAATCGCGTACGTTGTTCTTGTAAATCAATGTATCAATCAAACCACATTCAATGTTAGCTTCAGCTGGCTCGGTCATCATCATGCGGTCGGCCAATTGATTCAATTGCTCTACGCTGAGGTTGCGGTTTTTAGCCACATCGTTGGTGATGGTTTGCCAGATAGAACCTGTGTAGGCGGTTACTTGTTCGCGATTAGCCTCGCTCATCTCCATCGAAATATAAGGTTCAACGGCCGACTTGTAGGTGCCAACCTTAAATACTTGTATGCCAACACCTAATTTTTCCAACAAGTCCTTATAAAAGATGTTTTGTGATGCAATACCGCTCCATTGAAGCATGCCTCTTGGGTTCAGCATTACCTTATCGGCCACACTTGCCAAGTAGTATTCGCTTTGTATGTAATTGTCGGCATAGGCCACGATAAACTTGCCGCTTTCTTTGAAATCAACCAATGCATCGTGAATGGCCTTGAGCGATGCGTAATTAGCTGCTAAAGAGCCTTCGCTTTGCAAATAGATACCTTTGATGTTCTCGTTTTCTTTGGCCTTTTGGATAGACGAAAGGATGTCGTTCAATCCAATGCTGCTTTCACCACCGGTGATAGATGCGAGCGGATTGTCCACACTACGATCGCTGATGCTTCCACTCAACTTCAGTGAGAATACTGAGTTTTCAGAAACTTTAGTTTCCGATTCTGACGAAGCGGCTGCTCCAAAGATGGTTAGAATACTCAAAAAGAAGAATAATACTCCTGCTACGATGATACCTAATACGGTAGCAAACGTAAATTTAAGAAAATCTTTCATTGTTTTTATTTAATATTTATGGTTTGTATTCAACAAAATTAGCTACAAAGATATGTAAAAAAGTTGTTTTCCTTCCCAAATTGCACAACTTTTTAATGCTTTGCGAGCAAAACGCTTGAAAATGTTTGCAAATGAGCCGTCGTAATGCTACTTTTGCAAGAAAATAACCCGAATTTCTTGTAATAGCTATGAACGAAAAGAAGTTTATATCACCCGGCGCTTGGTTTTCTATCAACTATCCGGCCGATTGGAATGAATTTGAAGACGGCGAAGGCTCGTTCTTGTTTTATAATCCCGACGAATGGACGGGCAATTTCCGTATTTCGGCTTATAAAGGCGAAAGTGGTTATGGTTTTGATGCCTTGCAACAAGAATTGCGTGAAAATCCTTCGGCTACCCCTAAGGTAATCGGCGCTTGGAAGTGTGCCTATAGCAAGGAGATGTTTCAAGAAGAGGGGGTATATTATACCTCTCACTTTTGGGTGATTGATGGCGGAAATTTGGTTATAGAGTGCTCGTTTACAGTGCCTAAAGGTGCATCCTCAACGCAGGCCGAAGCGGTAATCTCCTCTATCGAAGTGCGCCAAGATGGTGTGAAATACCCTGCCGAGATTATCCCCGTGCGACTATCCGAAATATATCAGATAAACGAGGCTTACGAATGGGTATCAGCCTTGGTGAAAGAGCAACTGAAAAAAGATTTCCAAGGTATCGAAGAGGATATTCCGCACATTCAACAAGCCATTACAAAACTAAATCCGTCACCAAAGAAACGCGAAGTGTGGTTGTCGTTAGGCATTGCGTTGTGTGTTATCCTTTCCAACGAGGTGGAGGGCATGGAGTGGGGCACTTTGATGGATGGTAATCGTGAAGCGCCAGTGCTGATGTATAACGGACAATGCATTGACCCTATGAAGTTGGTGTGGAGTAAAGTAAAAAATGCTGAGCCAATCGATTTAGTCGAAATATATAAAAAGATATTGTAAGTACCCGGCAGAAAACTTCCATTAAGGGAAAATTTATTTTCTGTTAAGGGTAATTTTAAAACAGACGAATGACACCTATATTACAAGTAGAAAACCTAACGAAATCGTTTGGCGATTTAGTACTTTTTCAAGACATATCATTTGGATTGTCCGAAGGCCAACGTGTAGGCTTAATTGCTAAAAACGGCACCGGGAAATCCACACTTCTTAATATTCTTTCGGGAAAAGAGGGATACGACAACGGAAAGATTACTTTCCGACGCGACTTGCAAGTGGGATACCTTGAGCAAGATCCTAACTATCCCGAACACCTTACCGTGCTCGAAGCTTGCTTTCATCATGGAAATGCCGTGGTGCAACTCATAAAAGAGTACGAACGATGCATGGAAACTGATGGCCATCCTGGTCTTGACGAACTGCTCACTCGTATGGATAGCGCAAAGGCATGGGAGTATGAGCAAAAAGCTAAGCAAATCCTTTCGCAACTGAAAATCAATGATTTCAGTCAGCCAATAAAGCAATTGTCTGGTGGACAATTAAAACGCGTAGCATTGGCCAATGCTTTGATTACCGAGCCCGATTTGCTCATCCTCGACGAGCCTACCAACCACCTCGATTTGGATATGACCGAGTGGCTCGAAGAGTATCTGCGACGTTCAAATCTTACCTTGCTGATGGTGACACACGACCGCTATTTCCTCGACCGTGTATGCTCGGAAATTATGGAAATAGATAATCGTACTACCTATCATTATAAGGGAAACTATAGCTATTATTTGGAAAAACGCCAAGAACGTATCGAAGCCAAGAGCGTAGAGATTGAACGCGCTAACAATCTGTATCGTACAGAGTTGGAGTGGATGCGAAGAATGCCGCAAGCACGCGGACACAAAGCACGCTATCGCGAAGAGGCTTTCTACGAACTGGAGAAGGTGGCCAAACAACGCATGGATAGCCGAAATGTAAAGCTTGATGTGAAGGCATCGTATATCGGAAGTAAGATATTTGAAGCCGACCACCTATCGAAAGCGTATGGCGACTTGAAAATCCTCGATGATTTCTCCTATATCTTTGCGCGTTACGAAAAGATGGGTATCGTGGGAAATAATGGTACGGGAAAATCTACCTTCATCAAGATTCTTATGGGCTTGGTCAAACCAGATAGTGGTGTGCTCGATGTGGGCGAAACGGTTCGCTTTGGCTATTACTCGCAGGAAGGACTTCAGTTTGACGAACAGATGAAAGTGATTGATGTTGTGCAAGATATAGCCGAAGTGATTGAGTTGGGTAATGGTAAGCAACTCACGGCATCGCAATTCCTTCAACATTTCCTTTTTACTCCCGAAACGCAACATAGTTATGTCTATAAATTGAGTGGGGAAGAGCGTCGCCGCCTCTATCTTTGCACGGTGCTGATGCGCAATCCTAACTTCTTGGTGCTCGATGAGCCTACAAACGATTTGGATATTGTTACCTTGCAAGTGCTCGAAGAGTATCTCGCAAACTTTAAGGGGTGCGTTATTGTAGTGAGTCACGACCGCTATTTCATGGATAAGGTTGTCGATCATCTGCTTATCTTTAATGGGCAAGGTGATATTCGTGATTTCCCCGGCAATTATACGCACTATCGCGATTGGAAAGACGAAAAGCAACGTCGTGAGCGTGAAGAAGAGAAGAAAAAAGTTCAACAGGTAGAAGAAAAAAACGCAAAGGTTCGTTTGAATGAAAAGCGTAAGATGAGTTTCAAAGAGCGTCGCGAATTTGAAGAACTTGAAAAGGAAATAGCTAATTTAGAAAACGAAAAAGCAGAAATTGAAGCCGCTCTTTGTAGTGGCTCGTTAAGTATAGACGAACTAACCGAAAAATCCAAACGACTACCTCTCATCAACGATTTGATTGACGAGAAAACCATGCGTTGGCTTGAATTGAGTGAAATCGAATCATAAGGATGCACTATGGAGGATATAATGAATAGAACGGAATATCTGCTTCGGCGTAAAGAATTGAGGAATAATTCTACTTCGGCAGAATCTGTACTATGGAACATGCTTAAAAGCCGTAATATTTGTGGACTTAAATTTCGAAGGCAGCATAGTGTAGGCCCATATATTCTCGATTTTTATTGTCCTCAAATTAAATTAGCAATAGAGTTAGACGGTGAAGTGCATAAAGGGCAAGAAGTTTATGATGAACAACGCTCATATTATTTAACCAAAGTTGCACATATATCGGTTGTTCGTTTTGAGAATAGGGTGGCATTTGAAACACCCGAAGTGATAATAAATTTTATTGAAGATATTTTTAATAGGTTTTAATAAATATTTCTTCCTACCACCTCCCCCTACGGGTACTCCTCCTTCCCGAAGGAGGAGAATTTTAGGCTGTATCATTATCTTACCTATTCTTATTATATAGCAAGGACATTTCAATTCCCCTCCTTCAGGAAGGAGGGGTGCCCCTTGTGGGTGGGGTGGTAGGTAATAATACAAATTGTTAAATCAATCTATTATCCAAGGCAAATGGTGCGCTTTAGTGTCTTTAGGATTATAACGAATGCTTTCCTTGGTAGGAATTTTTAGCACATACGTGCGTCCGCTTTTGTTTTGTAAGAAATCTTGTCTTAACCAAGGGTTGGCGTCTTTTAATTCACGATAGCTGATGCCATGTTGCTTAGCGAAATTGGCTAATGTGTCAATGCCGGTAGTAACGGTCACCTCGTTATACTTCATCGCGGGGTATAATTGCTCGCGTTTCAACAAGAAGCCAAAGCGTTGAGGGTTGCTGAATACCTCTTTAGCGGCTAATAATCGGAACATATAGCGCGATGTTTCCTCTACCAACCATAAATCGGTAGCTTTTTCTGCTTGTTGCTTGCTCAATTCCGATGTGATACGTGCTTGTCCTGCATTGTACGATGCTGCTACACTCAACCAATTGCCGTATTTTTCGTAGGCTTCTTTCAAGTATTTACAAGCAGCAACGGTTGCTTTCTCTATGTTGTAGCGCTCGTCAATGTTATTGTTTACTTCCAAACCATATTGTCGGCCAGTTGTTTGCATAAATTGCCACATGCCGGCGGCACCAGCAGAACTTTTAGCTAACGTATTCAAACTACTCTCAATGATAGCTAGGTATTTCAAGTCGTCGGGCACTCCTTGTTGACGTAGAATAGGCTCGATGATAGGCAAATAACGATTCGCTTTTTTGATGGTTAGCATCGTTGTAGAGTGCATATAAGTGAATGCCATCAATTCGCGATCCATGCGTTCGCGCAAGTCGTATCTATCCAATGGAATTGTTTCGCCGGCGAAAGTTACTTTCGTGGGCACTTCTGGAGGTGCGGTCAATGAGGGTACTTCACTTTTTACCGACTCAGTTTCACTATTGAATGTTGTGCTCGATGTAAGCAATGGAAGGCTACATCCGAAAGCAAAAGCCACTACGGCTATTATTATATAAGGTGTAAATCTTTTCTTCATGGGGTGTTCTTATCTTTTATTGCGCGAAGATACAATATTTTCACGATAATTGCAAAATACAACAAAAATGCCTTATCTTTGTATATCATAAACCATAAACTATAAATCAATGAAGTACATTGGTGCACACGTATCAGCAAGTGGTGGAGTAGAATTAGCTCCGCTCAACGCTCATGAAATAGGAGCAAATGCTTTTGCTTTGTTTACAAAGAATCAACGTCAGTGGGTGTCGAAGCCTTTGACGGATGATAATATTCGTTTGTTTAAGGAGAATTGTGCAAAATACGAACTCTCTCCCGATTATATCTTGCCTCACGATAGTTATCTAATCAATCTTGGTCATCCCGAGGAAGAGGGATTGGAGAAAAGTCGTGCTGCTTTCCTTGATGAAATGCAACGATGCGAACAACTTGGCTTGAAACTATTGAATTTTCATCCCGGTAGTCATTTGAATAAAATCTCTTTGGAGGAATGTCTGCAACGAGTAGCCGAATCTATCAATATCACGCTTGACAAGACGAAAGGTGTAACAGCTGTTATAGAGAATACCGCCGGACAAGGAAGTAATGTAGGCTTTGCTTTCTGGCAATTGCGATACATTATTGATAGAGTAGAGGATAAGAGTCGCGTGGGTGTTTGCTTGGATACGTGTCACACATTTACGGCGGGATACGACCTTGTAGGCGAATACGATCGCATTTTTAATGAGTTTCAAGAGGAAGTAGGTTTTGAATATTTGCGCGGTATTCATTTGAATGATTCAAAGAAGGCCTTAGCTTCGCGTGTCGATCGTCACGATAGCTTAGGTAAAGGGTTGATGGATATTTCATTCTTTGAACGCTTTATGAACGATAATCGTTTTGATGATATTCCTATCATTCTCGAAACGCCCGACGAATCGCTTTGGGCAGAAGAAATTCGCTTATTACGCTCCTTTATTCAATCATAATCTTTGTAACATCGAGGTGAGTCTACCTCGATGTTTTTTTTTATGATTGAAACATAAAATACCCTGCTGAAATTGCTTATAAGCAATCTGTGTATCCTCATAAAATGAAAATGTATCAAGAGAATTAAACTTGTATCATTCGGCAAGAAACGTGTATCGTTCTATAAAAGATTAATGAAACGCATCAAATATCTTTGCACCGAATAAAGTAGATGTCGTTTCAAGCCCTTTTACGAGCACAAACACTACGATTATATGGAAGGTTGATTTGAACCAAAGTGTGTATTTGCATGTTATATTCAAAAGAACCTGGCACAAACAAGTCAAAAACATCTATTGTATTACGTATAATATATTAATCGGAACGATGCCTATAAATAAAAAGGGGTGTTAGTATTATTATTTAGGTAAAGTTTCTCTGGGCCATGCTGAAAGTGATTTTAGCATGGCTCTTTTTTATTTCGAAATAGCTTGCAAAAGACGTGTGTATCTCTATTAAATGAAAATGTATCACGATACATAAGTTTGTTTCATTGTAAAAGATTTGTGTATCGCACTTCTTAAAAAATGTAAACGCTATAAAATAACTTTGCGTCGGATAAAATTAGGGTGTAATAATACACTTATTTACACCTTATATATAATATAAACGAAAAATACATTAAACAATTGTTGAATCTAATAGTATTGACCATCATGAAAACTAAAGCAAGCTAACCCTCAGTATCACCGAATGTCATACATATGTTTCTCGGTGATTCCTCTCAATTAGAATATTCATCTAAAAATTAATGAATACAATTAATCAATTATCTTTAATTACTTATTATCTAATTTAATTTTATGAAAACAAGAATTTTTGTTTTGCTGGCATTTGTAGTAATGTGCTGCTCATCAGCATTTGCTCAAATTCAGGTAAAAGGTAACATTTCTGACAAGAATTCAGAACCAATGATTGGTGTTGCTATTCAAGAAAAGGGTAATAATACTAATGGTACTATTACTGACCTTGATGGTAATTTCTCTCTCTCGGTGAATTCTAACGCAACACTTGTTGTTTCGTACATCGGTTACAAAACACAAGAAATTGCATTGAATGGTCGTACAAACTTGGCTATCGTTATGGAAGAAGATGCTCAAGTTTTGGACGAAGTTGTTGTAGTAGGTTACGGTGTACAACGCAAGAGTGACCTTACCGGTTCGGTTGCTTCAGTAAAATCTGAAGACCTTAAGAGCCGTTCTACTACCGATGCTGCTGCTGCTCTTCAAGGTAAGGCTGCTGGTATCCAAGTATTGAACAGTTCTGGTAAGCCTGGTCAAGGTGCTTCTATCCGTGTACGTGGTTATTCTTCAAACTCAAGCAACATCGGTCCTCTTTTGATCGTTGACGGTTTGCAAGTTTCAAGCATCCAATACCTCGACCCATCGATGATTGAATCAATGGAAGTTTTGAAGGACGCTGCTTCTGCTGCTATCTACGGTGCTGAAGCCGGTAATGGTGTTGTACTTATCACAACTAAGTCTGGTGCAAAGGGTAAAGGTTCTATTACTTACGAAGGTAAGTTCACCAACCAAATGCTTGGTATGGTTCCTGAATTGCTTAACGCAACTCAATTCAAGGATTGGATGACTATGCAACTTGGTCCTGATGCAGTAACTGCTGCTTTGAAGGATGCACAAGACCAATATGGTTGGAATCCTAACACCAATACAAACTGGTTGGATGAATACTTCGAAAATACTTGGGCTACTCAACACTCACTTACCTTCTCTGGTGGTAACGACCGCGGTTCTTATTTTATGAGCTTGAACCACGTTAACCAAGATGGTATCGTTAAAGGTAGCAAGGATAAGTACGAACGTTTGACTGCTCAAATCAATGCTGACTATAAGATTAAGGATTGGTTGCAAGTAGGTACTAATACATCTATCGAAAAGTGGAACTCACGTGGCGTTTCTGAAAACGGTTACGGTTCTTCATTCGAAATGTTGCTCCTCATCGATCCATTGACTCCTATGTACTGGACTAAGCCAGAACAAATGTTGGGCGACTATCGTACATATTATAACGAAATCCAAGCTGGTAACTCAAACTACACTCTCTTTGGTGATGAAAATGGTTACTATGCTACTTCTTACTTTAACCAACGTCTTGCTGGTGGTAACCCATTCTCACAACGCGATCGTTCTATGGGTAAGAACGAAGGTGTTAACGTAAACGGTACTGCTTTCTTGAATATTACTCCTATCAAGTCAGTGACATTCACTTCTCGTTTGGGTTATCGTCTCTCATTCAGCAACAACTCTAACTGGGAATTCCCATACTACCTCAATGGTCAAACTAAGGGTGATAACTACATGATTTCTGGTGGTAGCAGCAACTCTACTTGGTACCAATGGGAAAACTTCGTTAACTACAACGAAATGTTCGGTAAGCATGCAGTAGGTGCTATGGCCGGTATGTCATTCCGTCAATCAAATTCTAATGGTGTTAGCGCAAGTGCTTCTGGTCCAGATATCCTTTCTGCATATGCTCCTAACTATATCTATTTGAACTGCGTAAACGGTAATACAGATACTACTAAGAGCTTCAGCGGTATGCCTAACATGACTCGCGCGCTTTCTTACTTCGGTCGTTTGACTTATAGCTACGACAATCGTTATAGCGTACAAGCTAACTTCCGTGCCGACGCATTCGACTCTTCTAAGTTGTCTGCAGATAATCGCTGGGGTAAGTTCTTCTCTGCATCTGCTGCTTGGACATTCTCTAACGAATCGTTCTTCAAGGATAACATCGATCCTTCTATCATGTCATTCGGTAAGATCCGTGCATCTTGGGGTCAAAACGGTAACGTAAACGTGTTGGGTAACTATGCTTACACTGCAGGTATCGCTACTAACAGCCAATGGTATCAATATGGTGCTTCTAACGTAGGTTCTTATGGTTCTATGCCTAATGGTATCGCTAATCCTAAGTTGACTTGGGAAACTTCTGAACAAGTTGACTTTGGTGCTGACTTCCGTTTCTTGAACGATCGTTTGACTGTAGGTCTCGACTACTATATCAAGACTACTAAGGACCTTCTTGTTAGTGCTCCTGCAATGCCTGAATCAGGTGTAAGCTCTATTACACTTAATGCAGGTGAAGTTAGAAACTCTGGTTTCGAAATGGAATTGACTTGGAAAGACAATATCGGTGATCTCAACTATAGCATATCGGCTAACTTGGCTACATTGAAGAACGAAGTAACTTACTTGGATCCTTCTATCGAACGTATCCAAGGTGCAACAGTTGAAGGTTCAAGCCCTGAAACAGTACGTTGCTACTTTGAAGAAGGTCAACCTGTATGGTACATGCGTGGTTTCAAATACAAAGGCCGCGATGCAGAAGGTCGTGCACTTTACTATACTAAGGATGGTGGTGAAACTTTGGAACCTGGTGCAGAAGATATGACTAACATCGGTTCTGGTCTTCCTACATTGACTTATGGTATCACTTTGAACGCTGAATACAAAGGCTTCGACCTTACAATCTTTGGTAGCGGTGCTGCAGGTAACGATATCTATTATGGTCTCTATCGTACAGGTTGGAACAACATTGCTAAGGGTGTTTACGAAGACTTCAAGTCTAATAAGATGCCTGATGCTTCTGCTGTAGCTGGTAGCGGTACATTCTGGCGTTCTTCTGCAATGGTATACGATGGTTCATTCTTCAAACTCAAACAAATCCAATTGGGTTACACATTGCCTAAGACCCTTACTCAAAAGGCATTTATCCAAAATGCACGTGTTTACGTTTCACTCGACGACTTCTTTACATTCACCAAGTATCCTGGTCTCGACCCAGAAACTTGTACTCAAGAATATAACTGCCCAGGTCTTGACAAGGGCGTATATCCTAACATGAGCAAGGTTGTTATGGGTGTTAGTGTTACATTTTAATTAACTAATTATTATCGAATAGAAATATGAAAAAGATAATTTATTCTATCGCTTTGCTTTCGGGTATGGTGTTCTTGAACTCATGCGAAGACATGCTCGATATCGAACAGAAAGCAACAAGCAGTACCGATACTTTCTATAAGACAGATGCAGATGCTGAATCGGCTGTTACAGCGATGTATGCTACCTATATCGGTGAGATTGGTGGTACTGAAGGTATTTGGAATGCCTATATCATGGGTTTGAACTACTCATCTGATGACGTATTTGCTGCTGGTGGTGACACTAACGACCACGCAGACTTCCGTACATTGAACGAATTCAATTACGACCCTACTTCATTACCTATTGGTACTCTTTATAACCATATTTATAAGGCTATCTATTCTGCCAACCTTGTAATCAACTATTTCGGTGGCGAAAAAGCTGATACTCCTGTTAAGAAGCAAGCTGTTGCCGAAGCAAGAGTAATGCGTGCATGGGCACACATGTTGGCTGCTCAAGTGTATTACCGTCCACCATTGGTAGATCACCTTATTGTAGATGATAAACCGGTGAATGCTGAATCACAAAAGGCTATCTTTGATTGGTGTTATACAGAGTGTACTGAAGCATTGGCTGACCTTCCACAACGTAATGGTAAGGATGACAAAGAAGGTACATGGCGCGTAACTCAAGGTTTTGCTCGCTTTGTAGCTGGTAAGTCTGCTCTCTTTGCTGGCGACAATGATAAGGTTTATTCTGTGATGAAGCCACTCGTTGAGTCTTCTAACTACGCACTTGTTCCTGGTGAACGTTTCCGTGACCTTTTCCACATTGAAGGTGATGGTTGCGAAGAAAAGATCTTTGAATTCAACTATTCTACTAATACTGCACTTGGTGGTACTTGGGGTGGTAGCATTCAACGTGGTCGTTGGATGGTTGCTAACGTACTCAACTGGCGTGGTGACGATATCGTAGGTGGTGGTATGAACCCACAAATCTGCTCAACTGGTGGTTGGGGCGGTGGTTCTATCAACCATGAATTTGCTCACAAGATGCTTGCTAACGATGGCGATAGCTACCGTCGTAAGGCTACTTTCTTGACTTCTGACGAATTCTTCTACGATGAAGAACTTTGCGGATGGGCAAGTGATGCTACTTTGAAAACTCGTGCAGAGAAAGAATTCGATGCTAATCGTGGTATTAAGAACTCTAATGGTTCGTTCGCTCGTAGCGATGTGATGGAAGTGAAGATGATGTGTCATCCTAATGATGTTGACCTTTCTGTAGGTGACAACTGTAACAACACTAATATGTGTATCGCTCGTTTGGCTGAAGCTTACTTGATTTATGCTGAAGCTTGTTTGACTGAAGCTCCTGCTGAAGCAAAGAAGTATATCAACATGATTCAACAACGTGCAGGTTCACAAACTATCTCTGAAAGTGTAAACCTCCAAGTACTTCAAGATGAAAAGCAATACGAACTTTGGTTCGAAGGTTGCCGTTGGCACGATATCGTTCGTTGGGGTATCGCTAAGGAATGCTATGACAAGGTACTTGACAACATCCCTTATCAATTCGACGAATACTGGACATCAGACGGTGCTAAACCTCACAAGTTGGTTTACGAAGTTCGTCATCCTTGGAAAGATATTAAGGGTGTGACTATCCAATTCATCGAGGGTAAGAATGAATATTGGCCAATCCCACAAAGCGTACTTGAAGTTAACGACCAAATGACTCAAGTATATGGTGGTTGGGTTACTGAATAATTGTATTCCCAATTAGTCGATAAGATTTATCGTCAAATATTGAGCCTGCATCGCACGATGCAGGCTCTTTTTTGTTCGTAACTATTCAGCGTAATATTCACCTGCCACCCCGGATAAAGCCACCCCTCCTTCTGAAGGAGGGG
>JAGBWA010000074.1 GCA_017630035.1 Bacteroides sp. | reverse complement strand
GGAAACTAAACTAACCAATGCCGATGGTAGCGTGAAGGATGAAGTGGTACAGACTTATATTGGAAACAAACTTGTTCCAGGTACACCACCAACTAAATATCTCTATGATGCATATGCATATGATTCGGATTTAGAGTTGAAGAATATGCAGACAGATATTGATGAAGTTATTGTTTACGGCAAGATCCCTTCACATAGTATATGTATTCCTACTATTGCATCTTCTAATTACAGTCCCGACTTCATGTATGTGGTAAAGAAAGGGGATGGTACAAAAGAACTGAATATTGTAATAGAGACCAAGGCCTATGATAAAGAAACACAGATAGCACAAGATGAGGAAACGAAGATTAGTTGTGCCGAGGAATTCTTCAAAGCAATGACGGCCAATGGCTATACTGTTCATTTCCGTAAACAGATTAATAGTACAGGAATAAAGACAATTGTTGATGAATTGATGAATGGAAATATTGTTTGATATTTATGCTTACTATATTATGAGTATAATTGTGTTAGTGTGTTCATACAAAAAAAGAATATGGAAAACGAAAATGCTAAGAAGATTGGGTTTGTGGAGTGCCGCATGAGTGGGCAAGAATCGAAGTTTGTATTGCAAATGGAGTATCCGCAATGTTTGTTTCAGGTGCTTGAATTCAAGGATATGGAGCAGTTCCGGCAGTTTTGCGAAGCCAATAGCAAGAAGAATCCATTTACGCAGGTGGGTAGTCGCATGGTAGCTCTGCGCTTGTCGTGCGCTATTCAGTTTGTGAGTATTACTCAGCAGAATGCATCGGAGGTGGCCAAAGGTATAATAGAGACGGAAAAGGTCGCGGCAAAGTGGTATGATGAGTTCTTGAATAAGCATTAGTATATGAAAAGGGTTGCTTCACACGAAGCAACCCTTTCTTTTTTTAATATCTCTCACTATGTTTTAACTCTTCTTTCGTGAGTGAAGGAGTATCCATTTTCCGCCAGAAATAGGCGATGTAGGCTACCACAAATGGGATGATGAGCGACACAATGGCCATTGCGCGTAGGGTGAACTCGCTTGAACAGCTATTGGATAGGGTTAGCGAGGATTGGATGTCGGCTGTTGATGGGTAGTAGGCGGTATCGTTATAGCCGGCTATCAGGAAGAGGGTGATTACGACCAGCACTGTGCCTGGGGCAGCGAGCCAGATTCCTTTGTTGAATTGTTTCTTTAGTAGTGTAAGCAGGATGCCCAACAGAAGTAGGATGGCTCCTATAACGAACATGGCGGCTACAACGGGCATCTGTAATAGGTTGTGTAGGTATTTGCCTGCTTGCATGGATACTACACCGGCTTCATCTACTGCAAAACCATCCATTGTGAATAGGGCGATAAGTTCTATCAGCAATATGGGTACAAACAATGCAAAGCATTGGCCAAGTCGGCGGCGGAGTTGTTCTGCGAGTGCTTTATGGGCAATGTTGTTAATCATATACAACGCGCCAAGACAGATGGCCAGGAGCATTACCATGAGGCCAAATCCTACGTTGAACAGATTGCCTACGGCTTCTAATCCGTGCCACTCGTTGCACCAACGGCTGATGACGGGGGCAGCGACATCGGCTACGGCATTCTTGTTTACCAGGAATTGCGAACCGGTAAAGAATGTTCCTACGGCTGTGCCAATCAATAGTGGTGCGAGGCATCCGTTCAGTGTCAGGAAGATGCGGAAGGTGTTCTTGCCCAATATGTTGCCTGCCTTGTCTTGAAACTCGTAGGAGACGGCTTGGAACACAAACGTAATTAAGATGACTATCCACACCCAGTAGGCTCCTCCGAAACTGGTGCTATAGAATAGGGGGAAGGAGGCAAAGAATGCTCCGCCAAAGGTGACGAGGGTGGTGAAGGTTAGTTCCCATTTTCGGCCGGTGGAGTTGACGATGAGTTGGCGTTCTTCTTCGTCCTTTCCGGCAAAGAATATCAAGGCGTTGCCTCCTTGTACAAATAGTAGGAATACAAGTAAGCCGCCCAAGAGGGCTATCAGGAACCACCAATATTGTTGTAGAAATTCGTAGGTTATCATGTTGCTTTCCTTTTTAGTTGGGTGAATAGTTATTGTTTCTCTGCTTCCGGTCCTTGCTTGATGGCCTTAATCATGATGCGCAACTCGATGGCGAGGAAGAGGGTGAAGATGGCTACAAACAGGAAGAAGGTGGTTTGCACGGCTCCTACGCTGACGCTGGATACGGCTGCTTTTGTAGGTAGTAGGCCTTGAATGACCCAGGGCTGGCGACCAACTTCGGCTACAATCCATCCGGCCTGGCCTGCTATATAGACAAACGGAATGGCGCAAAGTGCGGCCCATTGCAACCACTTCATGCGAACAAGTTTCTGCTTCCACTCGGCCCATAGCACAACTATCATGAGGAGAAGGAGTGCTCCGCCCAGTCCTACCATTATGCGGAATGCCCAATAGATTAAATCGACGGGAGGTATCAGTTCTTCGGGTTGGTCGATGTATCCATAACCAAAGTAGTCGATATTCTCATTCAAGATTTTGCGAGCTTCGTTGGCCGCTATCGGGTCGCTCTCTTTCAGTTGGCGGTAGGTGCGGAAGGCGTTCAGTGCCAGCTTGCCTCGTTCTATCTTTTCTTGCACAGATGGGTTGTATGTACCATCGGGGGCGGTGTATCCATGAATCATGTTTTGAATACCTGGCACGTATCCGTCGATGTCGTGTGTGGCAAGTATGGAGAGCATGCCGGGAATCTCTATGCCGGGCACTAGGGAAAGGGCTACTCGCTGCCCACCCTCTTCAAGACCTTCGGCGGCGGCAAGCTTCATGGGTTGGTATTTAGCAGCATGTACGCCCGACTGGTCGCCGCTGAACATGAGTGCCATTGTGCCAACGATGCCTACCAAGGCGGCTACTCGTATGCTGGCAAGGGCAAAGCGAGTTTCGCGTTTCTTTAGTAGATACCAACAACTGATGCCGATGACGAAGATAGATCCTGTCATCCAACCACTGAAGACTGAGTGGAAGAATTTGACGATGGCTACCGGATTGAGTACCAATGCCCAGAAATCGACCATTTCGTGGCGAACGGTGTCGGGATTGAACTCCATGCCCACGGGGTGTTGCATCCATGCGTTGGCTATTAGTATCCAAATGGCCGAGATGGATGCTCCGATGCCGGTGAGCCATGTGGCGGTGAGGTGTGTCTTTTTACTTACTTTTTCCCATCCGAAGAACATGACGGCAAAGAATGTTGCTTCCATGAAGAAGGCCAGAATGCCTTCGATGGCGAGTGGCGCACCGAAGATGTCGCCTACAAACCAAGCGTAATTGCTCCAGTTTGTTCCAAACTCAAACTCAAGAATAATGCCTGTGGCAATGCCCACGGCAAAGTTGATGGCAAACAATTTCATCCAGAACTTGGCGGTTCGTTTCCAGAACTCATCTTTCTTTATTACATAAAGTGTTTCCATTGTTGCCATGATGACCGCCAGGCCTAAGGTGAGCGGAACAAAAATCCAATGGTAACCAGCCGTTAAAGCAAATTGTGCTCTCGACCAATCGACTAATGCATTCTCTACCATAATATCTGTTGTTTATTGTTATTGTCGGTAATGGGACGGGTGAGTTGCATACCCACGTGCTCTATTTTCTCTTCTTCGCTCTTTCCCGAAAGGGTGGGGCGGAAGAAGAACATTCTTAAGATGACAAATAGGAAAATTAGTTTCAGCAGAATCAGTAGCCATAGGGTTTTCCCCCATGTCATCTGCCTGAACCCTTCGGCGTAGAAGTTCCAAATGGAGCGGATAGTACTTTTCATAGTCTTCTCTTTAGGGTATATCGCTACAAATATAGGGATAATTTTGAAGAATGCAACGTTTGCGAACAAACTATTGTTTAGTGGGCTATTTGTGTATAAACAAAATCGGCGAAGAATGTTCCTCTTCGCCGATTTTGTATTACTTAATCTCGATTTCTTCTTTCATGTCTATCTCTTCGCCTTGTGGGTCGTAGAATACATATTCGAGGAAAGCGAGTTTTTGGCTCGGTACAATTTTAATGCCAAATCCATACTTCATTTGCCACTTGCGCTTCAAGGATATGAAGCCTTGGTTGATGTAGGCGGCGATGTATGGGTGGATGTGTAACGAAAACTTCTTTATCTTCAGCGTATTGACCAGGTAGTCGATTTTGCTCTCCAGTGTGTCGGTAAAGAGAATCGATGATTTGATGGTTCCTTTTCCGAAACAGGTGGGGCATGTTTCGCTGGTGTTTACATCCATAGCAGGGCGCACGCGTTGGCGTGTTATCTGCATCAGTCCGAATTTGCTCAGGGGCAGAATGTTGTGACGGGCGCGGTCTTTCTGCATGTTTTGGCACATGCGTTCGTAGAGTTTCTGCCTGTTTTCTGCCAGTCCCATGTCGATGAAGTCGACAACGATGATGCCTCCCATATCGCGCAAGCGTAGTTGGCGTGCCAGTTCGTCGGCTGCTCCAAGGTTTACTTCGAGTGCGTTGGCTTCCTGTCCGTTGGCATTTTTGGTGCGGTTTCCGCTGTTCACGTCCACGACGTGAAGCGCCTCGGTATGCTCAATAATCAGGTAGGCTCCGCTTTTGTAGGAGACGGTTTTGCCGAAGGATGACTTGATTTGCTTGGTGATGGCAAAGTTGTCGTAGATGGGGAGTTCGCCTTTGTATAGTTTGACAATGCCTGCCCGTTCAGGGGCAATGAGGGCTACGTAGTCCTTAATTTCGTTGTACACCTCTTCGTTGTTTACGTGTATGTTTTCGAAAGAGGGGTTGAAGAGGTCGCGCAGTAGGCCTACGGCGCGGCTGGTTTCTTCGTAGATTAGGGTGGGGTACTTGGTAGCCTTTTGGACTTTAGTCATGGCTTCTTCCCAGTGCTTCAAAAGAATTTTCAATTCCCCATCGAGTTCGGCTACTCTTTTGCCTTCGGCTACTGTGCGTACGATGACGCCGAAGTTTTTCGGCTTGATGCTCATCAGTAGTTGTTTGAGGCGTGCGCGTTCTTCGCTCGACTTGATTTTTTGTGATACGGATACCTTGTCGTTGAAGGGGATGAGCACGAGGTAGCGTCCGGCAAATGATATTTCGGAGGTGAGTCGTGGCCCTTTGGTTGAGATGGGTTCCTTCACAATTTGCACCACTACTTCTTGGCCCACTTGTAGCGTACCGGCTACGGTGCCGTCTTTTTCAAGTTCGGGTTGGATGGATGCTTTGGTGATGGGGTCGAGTTTCTTTTTGTTGCTTAGGACTTGCTTGATGTATTTTTCCAGCGAATTGAATTGCGGACCTAAGTCTTGGTAGTGAAGAAAAGCGTCTTTTTCGTATCCGACGTCCACGAAGCAGGCATTCAAGCCGGGCATCAGTTTCTTGATGCGGCCTAAATAGATGTTGCCCACGGAGAAAGAGGCTGTTCTTCCTTCGCGTTGAAGTTCCACCAGTTGCTTGTCTTCGAGCAGGGCTATGGAGACTTCTTTGGGCTGTACGTCAACTACAAGTTCGCTTGTCACTTTGTTTTTCTGGTTAGTTATCAATTCACTATTAAACAAAGAACAAACCCGCGAGAAGTTTGTATGTTCACACAAGTTTGTTCTTTATTTTGTCCATGCAGACTTAGAAATTACTTCTTGCTTTTATGTCTGTTCTTTCTTAGTCTTTTTTTACGCTTATGCGTAGACATTTTATGTCTTTTTTTCTTCTTTCCGCTTGGCATAGCTTAAAAAATTTAATTGGTTACTACTATATTGATTACTTTTTTACAGAGATTGTGAAAGTCTTAGCAGGCTTGAAGGCTGGAATGTTGTGCTCTGGGATGATGATAGTAGTGTTCTTCGAGATGTTGCGAGCTGTCTTTTGTGCTCTCTTCTTTACGATGAAGCTACCGAATCCACGCAAATACACGTTTTCTTCTTTACTCAATGAGCCCTTAACGGCTTCCATAAATGCTTCTACAGTGGCCAAAACTGTTGTTTTGTCGATGCCAGTGTTCTTAGCAATTTCGTTTACAATATCAGCTTTTGTCATTTTTTTATAAAATAAATATTGTTACTAATGTTTTCTTAAATTTTTGGACTGCAAATATATAGCTTTTTGGCGGCTCAGAAAAATATATTCTCTACATTTTTTCAAAAAAATATTGTCTTAGCCGTTATTTGCTTTCAAAAAGCGCTATTTTTGCACTCATGAACGAGTTTACAGCTACTTTATCGAGGTGGTACGATGCAAATAAGCGCGATTTGCCTTGGCGCGAGACGAAGAATCCGTATGCTATTTGGATATCGGAAATCATCTTGCAACAAACGCGTGTGGCGCAAGGATTGGCCTATTATGAGCGCTTCATGAAGCGTTTTCCTACGGTGGCTTCCTTGGCCCAGGCCGACGAGGAGGAGGTGTTGAAGCTATGGCAAGGGTTGGGTTACTACTCGCGAGCACGCAATTTGCACCAAGCTGCACGGAGTGTGTTCGGTGCTTTTCCCGAACAGTATGCGCAGGTGCGCGCAATGAAAGGGGTGGGCGAGTACACAGCTGCGGCCATTTGCTCCATTGCCTACGACATGCCGTATGCCGTGGTGGATGGTAACGTGTATCGTGTGTTGTCGCGCTACTTTGGCGTAGAGCTTCCGATAGATTCTACTGAAGGGAAAAAATATTTTGCCTTCTTGGCAGATGAAATGTTGGATAAAAACAACCCGGGAAGACACAATCAGGCTATAATGGATTTTGGCGCATTGCAATGCGTGCCCCATTCGCCCGATTGCTTGGCTTGTCCGCTTGCCGAGGGATGCGAAGCCTTCCGTCGAGGATGTGTTGGCGCATTGCCCGTGAAGCAACATAAAACGCAAGTAACAAATCGTTTCTTTAATTATATATATGTACGCATGGGCGCGTACACCTATATAAATAAGCGACAGGGAAACGATATTTGGCGAAATCTTTTTGAATTTCCGCTGATTGAAACCGATAGCGAAGTATCGCCCCAGGAGTTTGCCACCTTGCCACAAGTAAGGGAGTTGCTTCATGCCGATGATGCCGATGTGCCGTTCAAGCTGGTGCGTCGAGGCGTGAAACATGTCTTGTCGCATCGCGTTATCTATGCCAATTTCTATGAAATATCCTTGCCCGAGGCATCGCTCTCATTCTCAAAATTCAAGCGTATATCGATTAGCGAGATAGAGGATTATCCCGTATCTCGGCTGATGCATGCATTTATAGAAAAATATGTATGAAAGTTTGCATCGTGTTGATATTCTCGTTAATTTTGGCGAAAAATTATAATAAGTAAATTCAAAACATCATAATATGTCAGTAAATAAAGTTATCCTAATAGGAAATGTGGGCCAAGACCCAAAAGTAACTTACTTTGACGGAGGTGCTTGTGTAGCACAATTACGTTTAGCAACAACCGAGCGCGGATATACACTTCAAAACGGCACTCAAGTGCCCGACCGTACCGAATGGCACAACCTCGTATTCAGAAACCGATTAGGAGAAATCGTGGATAAATTTGTACACAAAGGCGACAAATTGTATGTGGAAGGACGTATCCGTACACGCTCGTACGACGACCAAAACGGTGCACAACGCTTTATTACTGAAATCTTTGTGGACAACATGGAGATGCTTACACCAAAGGGTGGTGAAGCACCTGCTGTAGCACCTGCTCCTGTTCAACCCGCACAACCGCAACCCGTCCAAAACAATCCGGCCGAGGATTTGCCTTTCTAATCAAACCTAGTATTCACTAATCTGTAACTCTTTTGGACTCAGACACGTTTATAGGCCAACTGGCCGACATTTTTAATAGCATATCGGTTAATACACCGGAAACATCGTCCATCATAGCCATCGTTGCGGCAGGAATCCTTCTGCTCGCATCGGGCTTTGCATCGGCATCAGAAATTGCCTTCTTTTCACTTTCGCCGGCCGACTTAAGCGAGTTGGAAGATGGAAAACATCCTTCCGACGAAAAAATAGAAAAATTACTTGACGATAAAGAAAGACTTTTGGCTACCATATTGATAACCAATAATTTTGTCAATGTGGCTATCATTATGCTTTGCAACATCTTCTTTATGCAAGTATTCAACTTTGGTTCGCCTATAGCCGAATTCTTGATTCTTACCGTTGTCCTCACATTCTTGTTGTTGCTCTTCGGCGAAATCATGCCTAAGATATTCTCGGCACAAAATGTATTGAAGTTTTGTCGCTTCTCGGCACCGGGCGTATGGGCTTGTCGCTCGTTGTTCTATCCCTTGTCGTCTGTATTAGTGCGTTCAACTTCGTTCTTAAACAAGCACTTTTCACGCAAAAATCATAATATCTCTGTCGATGAACTATCGCATGCACTTGAACTGACCGACAAAGCCGAGATTTCCGAAGAGAATAATATCCTCGAAGGCATCATTCGCTTTGGAGGAGAAACGGCAAAGGAGGTAATGACTTCGCGTCTCGATGTAGTGGATTTGGACATTCGCACGCCCTATTCAGATGTGCTGAAATGTGTTGTAGAGAATGCCTACTCACGCATTCCTATCTATGCCGGTACGCGCGACAATATCAAGGGTGTGTTGTACATCAAAGACTTGCTTCCACACTTGAACAAAGGCGATAACTTCCGTTGGCAAACACTGATTCGCCCCGCCTATTTCGTGCCCGAAACAAAGATGATTGACGACCTATTGCGCGATTTCCAAGCCAATAAAATCCATATCGCCATCGTAGTGGATGAGTTTGGCGGTACGTCGGGTATTGTAACCATGGAGGATATTATCGAAGAAATCGTGGGCGAGATTCACGACGAGTACGACGACGAAGAGCGTACCTATGCCGTGCTGAACGACCATACGTGGGTGTTCGAAGCCAAAACTCAGCTGACCGACTTCTATAAAGTGACCAAGATAGACGAAGAAACCTTCGACGATGTAGCTGGCGATGCCGATACATTGGCCGGCTTGTTGCTCGAGTTGAAGGGAGAGTTTCCTGCGCTTCACGAAAAACTTTGCTATGAACATTATGAGTTCGAAGTACTCGAAATGGACAATCGTCGCATCCTAAAGGTGAAGTTTACCATCTTGCCTAAAGAGGCAGAAGAGGCTAAAAATTAATCGGCGTGCCGTTATTCCTTCAACATACAGAAGAGGACTTCCGTTGGGGCATTTGGAAGGTGGAAGAGTCGGAAGAGGCGTTGCTTGCACACTTTTCCGATAAAGCGAATCTTCTTGCACAACTCTCCCGATTTAAAGCGCCCCATCGCCGCATCGAGTGGTTGGCCGTTCGTGTGTTGTTAGCGCACTTAATGGGATGTGAAGCCGAAGTATCCTATATGCCGAATGGTCGCCCATATCTTATTGATAATCAGTTTTCGCTAAGCATCTCGCATACGAAGGGCTATGTAGCCGTACTCCTCTCTTCCTCCTCGTCGCTAGTGGGAATAGACATTGAGCAGACGGGCGAACGAGTGCGCAAAGTGGCGCATAAGTTTATTGGCCCCAGCGAAGTGATAAACCTCTACGATGGCTCCGATATTTGGTCGCTTTTGCTCCATTGGTCGGCCAAAGAGAGTCTATTCAAGTGTCTCGATACGCCCGAAGTCGATTTTATTCAGCACCTACACATTCATCCCTTCCAAGTGCAAACTTCAGGCACCTTTCAAGCGCACGAAACCCGCACACCTTCTGCCCGCAAATATACGGTTCATTACCTGCTTCATCCCGATTTCGTGCTGACGTATGTGCGATAATCTGCAATGATTTGAATTATTTTTTCATCAACAAAAGGGAAATAAACGGAATTATTTGTACTTTTGTAAAAATAATGCCTAAACAATATGGGAACAACAGAAGAACTGATTGCGGAAGACTTGCGATACCTACAACTCTTGTCTAAATCGTTTCCTACAATAGCCGATGCAAGTAGGGAGATTATTAACTTGGAGGCAATCCTAAATTTGCCTAAAGGAACCGAACACTTCCTTACGGATATTCATGGCGAATATGCCGCTTTTCAACATGTGTTGAAGAATGGATCGGGTGCCATTAAGCGTAAAGTGAACGAGATATTCGGTGATGAACTAAGCAAGGACGAGAAGAAGGAACTCTGTACGCTAATCTACTATCCGAAAGAAAAGCTACGCTTGGTGAAGAAGCAAGTGAGCGACTTGGATAGCTGGTATCAAACTACATTGGGCCAGTTGGTAAAGGTGTGCCAAAGCGTATCGTCGAAATATACCCGCTCGAAAGTAAGAAAGTCTCTTCCCAAAGAGTTCTCGTACATCATTCAGGAATTGCTTCACGAATCGTCGGTTGACCCCAATAAACATGCCTATATCAATGTGATTATCAGCACGATTATTTCGACAAAGCGTGCCAATGATTTCATTATCGCCATGTGTAACTTGATTCAGCGTCTAACTATCGACTCGCTACATATTGTGGGCGATGTGTTCGACCGTGGCCCTGGCGCGCACATCATTATGGATACGTTGTGCGACTATCATAACTTTGACATTCAATGGGGTAACCACGATGTGCTGTGGATGGGTGCAGCAGCCGGTAACGATGCTTGTATTGCCAATGTTATTCGACAAGCCATGCGCTATGCCAACTTGGCTACTATCGAAGATGGTTATGGTATAAACCTGTTGCCGTTGGCTACGTTTGCCATGTACACCTATGCCGATGACCCATGCTCTATTTTCATGCCGCGCATGAAGTTCTCGGATGGTAAGTATAACGAAAAGACATTGCGACTGATTGCACAGATGCACAAGGCAATAACCGTTATTCAGTTCAAATTGGAGGCTGCTATTATTGATAGACGACCGGAATTTGAAATGGCCAATCGCAAACTGTTGCACATGATAGACTTTGAACGTGGTGTATTCTGCTACGATGGTCGCGAATACGAAATGACGGATACGTTCTTCCCAACTATCGACCCGAAGAATCCTTATCAGCTGACGCCCGATGAGCAAGAGTTGGTTGAGAAAATTCATATCTCCTTTATCAATAGCGAAAAGTTGAAGAAGCACATGCGCTGCTTGTTTACGTATGGTGGCATGTATTTGGTGTGCAACAACAATTTGCTTTATCACGCTTCGATACCGATGAATGCCGATGGTAGCTTCAAGCACGTAAAGATAGGCGAGAAAGAGTATTGGGGCGAAAAACTATTGGCTAAGTCGGACCAATTGATTCGTACCGCTTACTTTGGCGAAGAGGGCGAAGATAAGGATTATGCGTTGGATTTTGTATGGTATATGTGGTGTGGCGCTAATTCTCCGTTGTTCGATAAGGATAAAATGGCTGCTTTCGAAAGCTATTTCGTGAACGATGATGAGTTGAAGAAAGAGAAGAAAGGGGAGTATTATACCTTGCGAAACAGAGCAGATATTTGCGATAACATCTTGCGTGAGTTTGGTGTAGAGCCTAACGAACATTCGCATATCATTAACGGACACGTTCCGGTGCGTACATTGAAGGGCGAGGAACCGATTAAGGCCGATGGCAAGATGTTGGTGATTGATGGAGGTTTCTCTAAGGCCTACCAACCCAAAACGGGTATTGCCGGATATACGTTGGTGTATCACTCGCATGGCTTTGAGCTGGTGCAACACGAGCCGTTCCAAAGTTCGCAAAAAGCTATTCTCGAAGGACAAGACATTAAATCGACCACCTTCCTTGTGGAGATGAGCCAAAAGCGCATGATGGTGAAGGATACCGACAAGGGTAAACGACTGACTACACTTATCCAAGACTTGCGAAAGTTGTTGGTAGCCTATCGCTCGGGCTTGATTAAGGAGAAGGAGTAGGGAAGTTTACATTTTCAGAATCGTTGTTCCTATTTCGATAAGAAACCCTTTGTCTATGCAATGTCCCCACTTGTAGGGCTTGTCCCACGAATAACCGCCGGTTACGAATAGGCTGAATTGTTCGTTCAGGTGGTAATCAATGCTTAGGCGAGGTTGTAGCGCATAGTAACGCTTGGGGTAGTCGTGGTGCTTGTTCTTGAAGCTCTCTATGTGCTGAAATCCCATGTCGCCACTGATAAATAAACAATCGTCGAGTAGGGGGAACTCCATACCTACGCGATAGAAAGCCGATGCGGCAAATGGTTTGTCGAAACCTAAATAGGGCATTCCAAACCCTAAGATGGTGTACGTTTTCGGGTTCTTGAATCGTATGCTTACATTCACAGAAGCATTGTTGTTGATGGATAACATCGGTTGGATTTTCGTGTTGGGATTGGCGTTGACCAAACCTAATTGCCAACCATCGAACGATTCGTTATAGTAGTTCACCAATCCTATTTGCAAGCCCTTTCCACGCACGGCTACATTGGCCAAACCAACTTGTGCGCCATTCAGTTTGTTGGTAATGTTTCCCAATCCGGCTACTTGCAGGCCTTTTGTTTGCTCTCCACTGATGTTTATTAAACCGGCTAAGGCTATGCCTCGGCTGCTTTCTCCGGCAATGTTGGCTATACCTGCTACACTGATGCCTTTCGCCTCTTGTCCTATAAAGTTCATCAATCCACCTATGGTGAGGCCTTTTGCGTCAATACCAATGATGTTGGTTAGCCCAGTTATAGAGATGCCTTGAGCGTAGTTGCTTGTAATGTTTACCAAGCCCGATAGGGAGATGCCGTTGGTGTTTTGGCCATTGATGTTGGTTATTCCGGCTATTTGTATACCGTTGGTATTACCTTTATTTAGGTTGAAGATACCTGCTGCTTGTATGCCGTTTGCTTGTTGGAGGCAAACGCCACCAATAGCATTTAGGCTCATTCCATTCAATTGGTTCATTGCCGATAGCAACCCTATGTTTAGGGTGGTGTTACTGGTGCTATCAATCGATTGTGTAGCTACACCTTTCCATAAAGAGAGGTTTATCCCCACTTTTTTCTTTGCTTGGTATGAAGGGGATTGAGCAAAAAGAGTCCCTACTGAAAGTAGAGACCCTATTAATATGAATGAAATGATTTGTTTCATTGTTGCTTATTATCCTTTTGCTTCTTGGTACAAGAAACGTTTGATACTCTTCTTAGGAGTCTTTTCAAACTCTTCTGGATAAATCTTCATCTTAGCAATTTGGCTATATGCTGGCAATTCTTGGTTCAATGCTACGCGGTTTTCTTCCATTACTTGTTCAAGGTCTTCGTTCTTCAAACCGTGTGCAAAGGCATCGTCGAAGTCGGGATAAACCAAACCAACCAACTTGCCATTTTGTTGAACGACGATACTTTCCGAAACGTATGGCATGTTGTTCAACTTATCTTCAATCTCTTCTGGATAGATGTTTTGTCCGCTTGGGCCTAACAACATGTTCTTGCTACGTCCCTTAATGGTTACGTTGCCTTCTTCGTCGATAGTGGCAAGGTCGCCAGTGCGCAACCAACCATCCGATGTCATAACTTCGGCTGTAGCTTCGGGGTTCTTGTAGTAGCCTAACATTACATTGTCTCCCTTACAGATGATTTCACCAGGGATATTAGCCGGATCGGGTGATACAATCTTTACTTCCATGCGTGGAACAGCTTTACCGCACGATGCCATCTTGAAGCGTTTCCAATCTTCGTAGCAGATGATTGGGCCGCACTCTGTCATACCATAACCAACGGTATAGGGGAATTCTATCATCTTCAAGAATTGTTCTACTTCTTGATTGAAAGCAGCACCACCTACAACTACTTCTTCGAAGTTTCCACCGAATGCCTTCACAACTTGATCGCGTACGGTGTGCTTAATCTTGTCGTTGATAAATGGCACCTTAAGCAAGAGCTTCATGGTTGGTGTTTCAAGCTTAGGCAATACGTTCTTCTTGATAATCTTTTCGATGATAAGCGGAACGGCAACAATGATGCGTGGCTTGATTTCGGCAAATGCTTGGAAGATAATCTTCGGACTTGGCATGCGGGTGAGGAAGTAGATGTGGCAACCACAAGCAACTTCGTAAAGGAATTCGAATGCAAGACCATACATATGTGCCATAGGGAGCATAGAGATAAGTTCATCTCCACTCTTTAGTGGCAATACTTCGAAACCAAATTGAGTGTTCGACCACAAACTACGATAGGGGAGCATTACGCCCTTAGAGTAGCTGGTAGTACCCGAAGTGTAGTTGATAACGGCCAACTCTTCGGGTTGGTCTTTGTGATAGTTGATATGTTCGATGCGGAAATTCTTGGGGAATTTCTTGCCAAATAGTTCGTTCAAGTGTTCACGGCTATAAGTCAATTTTTCGCTGCGTGAAACAAGGATAGAGAAGTCGTTCACCAAGATGATACCTTCGAGCAAAGGCATAGCTGCTTCGTTCAGGTTTTCCCACACCATGTCGCCCACAAACAAAAGCTTAGCTTCCGAGTGGTTTACTATGTTGTGTACATTGTCTGCCTTGAATTCGTGAAGAATAGGAACGGCAACTGCTCCATAGGTTAGGGTAGCCAAGAATGCTACTCCCCAGTGCGAACTGTTGCGGCCGCAAATAGCAATCTTATCGCCTTTTTCTACACCGCTATTTTCGAATATAATATGCAGTTTTTCAATTTTACGTGCCACGTCTTTGTATTGTAATGTGGCTCCTTTGTAGTCGGTAAGGGCATCTAAATCCCAATTCTTCTTAATACTATTCTCAATGAATGAGATAAAACTCTTTTCCATAATGCTATTTTCGCAATATTTTTGCACATTTAGTTTAAAACTGTGCAAAGATAGGGCTTAATCTATACATACCAAACTTTTTGAACTAAAATTGCACATTTACCCCCTGTTTTGTGCCATTTTTGCATTTTTATCCGTATTTTAGACGGTTTCTTTTCGTTTAAGCGTAGCGGAAGGCTTATGCGAGCGGCCAAAATAATTTATACTTAAATTTTTTATAATTTGTGCCTAAATTATTTTGGATTTATACTAAAATTGTTTCAGCATTTATTAGAGGGGTATAAAAAGAAAAGTCCTTTCAAGGCTCACTTGCAAGAAAGGACTTCACACAAAAACTAAACTAGACTTAACTAAACTATTCTAATCGGAGTTTCACAACTCCTTCTGTTCGCGACAAAGATATAAACATTTTTTTGAATTCCAAAGATTTTTTAATAATTTTAGTTTCATAGTTCTTTTTTTTGTGTCCTAATAGACTTCCTGTTTGCTGGTGTAAAAAAGAAAAGCGAACCAAATGGCTCGCTTTTCCTTAATAATGTGTATGATGATTATTTACCAGCTTCTGCTTGTTTAATCATTTCTTCGCTTGCATACATGTAAACTTCTACGCGACGATTTTCGTCAGCCGATTTGCTTTCGTCGTATTGGTCGTAGGCAACACCATCAACCAACTTGAATTGAGCAGGATTTACACCGCAGCTTTCCAAATAGTTCTCTACAGAACCGGCACGATTCTTAGATACCTTAACGTTTGCTTCGTAAGTACCCACTTTGTCTGTGTGACCAATGATAGCAATGTCTGTAGTAGTATCGTTCTTCAAGATAGTAGCCAATTCGCTGAGCGAAGCCTTAGCTTGGTCGCCCAATACAGAAGAATTGAATCCGAACAAAATGCCCGATTCGAACGAAACCTTAACAGCTGGCAAACCATTGATGTCTGTAATTTGCTCTACCTTAGCGTTTGCAATAGCAGCAGCTTCGGCAGCTTTCTTGTCCATCTTCTTGCCGATGATAACACCAGCACCAGTACCTACACCGGCACCGATAGCAGCACCGATAGCAGCGCCTTTACCTTTGCCCAACAAACCACCAATGATAGCACCTGCAGCTGCACCGCTACCACCACCAATAATACCACCCTTTGCTGTGTTGCTCATTGTACCACAGCTAGCCAACATAATGGCTGCGCACAATAAAAGTGCTGTAAACTTCATGCTTCTCATAATTACCTTCTTGTTTTTTTACGTTTGTTATTATTACGTTTATTTAGTTGTTTCATTACAAGCCAACCGATGATGCAGAGAACCACTACACCAATAATTAATAATGTGCCGGTGTTCAAGTTGTCGCCTTTTACGCGGCTCCACATTTCAAGTGCTTTTTCAAGGTCTTCCTTGTTTGTAAAGTCGCGAATCACAGCACAACGCTCAATTACTTTACGGTCGGGGTATTGCACAGGGTCAATATGAATACTATCGGCTTCTTCGCCAAAGAAGTAGCTCAAGTCGTAGTATTCTTCAATTTCGTCGTCAATCTTTGCTTCAAGAATTTCGGGAGTAGCAATAGCACTTACGTAGCCTATTGCATCCATGTTGCGAAGCGCAATGTCGGGGCGACACATGAAGTTGATGAAGTAGCTCGCTGCTTTTGTGTTTTGTGCATACTTTGGTATTACCCAACCATCGAACCACACGTTACTACCTTCCATAGGTACTACATAGTCAAGTTCTACACCAACGGCTTCGGCTTCTTCGATAGCCCATACAGCATCGCCACTCCAAGTAAAGTTAATCCATGCCTTGCCTTTGGTCATCATTTCTTTTCCAAAGTCGGCTTCCCATCCGGCAATGTTTGGTTTCATTGCTTTCAGGTACTCTTCGGCTGTGTTGATAGCTTCTTGCGAGTTGTCGTTCATCAATTGGTCAAGGGTTACTTCGCCCGATGCCAACTTGTCGCGGTTGGCATAGATAATAGCTGTGCCGTAAGCATCGCGATAAGAGTCCTTCATCAAAATCTTATTGACATACTTTTCGTTCCAAAGGCTTTCCCAAGTAGCAGCTTCTTCCAATGTTACAAATTCCTTGTTGTAAAGGTTACCTGCTGTACCCCACATATAGCCAACGGCATAGTCGGTCAAGTTGCGTTCGTCCACGTTCAACTTATTTAATTCTTGTTGAATGTAGGGCGAAAGGTTGTTGATATAGTCGGGTGTATTGCCAAAATCGCGATTGATGGGTAGCAACATGTCCTTACGCATCATGCGTTGGATGAT
Organism: Bacteroides sp.; assembly: GCA_017630035.1. Lineage (GTDB taxonomy): Bacteria > Bacteroidota > Bacteroidia > Bacteroidales > Bacteroidaceae > Bacteroides. Next base: position 5,747 of record JAGBWA010000074.1, on the reverse strand, counting down.
GTACTCCGATGGGCACACTACGTCGAAGTCGTCGTGTCCGCGCTCAATCTTTGTAAGCATGATTTCGTTAATGTCGAAAACCTCGTAGATAATTTCTACCTCTTCGCCGGTTTGCTCTTTGTACCACTCGGGGAATTCGGCAAGCACCTCTTCGTCGATGTAGTCGGCCCAGTTGTAAACCTTCAGAATGTTGTTACGTTGTGCGTAAGCAGATTGAATGGCAAAAATGCCAAGCAACAATAGTGTTGCAAGTTTGCAAGTAGTTTTTTTCATTTCTTTTTTTAATAAATAATAGTTTTGAATAATGTAATTATAAAAGTGGTTATTTAGTTTTCTTTTGTTTCTCGGCTCGTACGTTGATGATAATGAGTAGCACCAACACGGTTACGAAGATAATGGTCGATAGCGGGCGAAGTTCGGGGGTAAGACCTCCCTTGCGTGCATCGGCATAAATATAGGTAGATAGTGTGTCCAATCCCACATTACCTTTGGTGAATAGTGTTACCGCAAAGTCGTCGATAGATAGTGTAAACGATAGGATGAAACCACTAATCATACCGGGTAATATCTCTGGGAAAATAACCTTGTTCAATGCTTGGAATGGGGTAGCGCCCAAGTCGAGAGCAGCTTCGTAGATGTTTGGATTCATCTTGGTGAGTCGCGGCATAACGCTGAGCACTACATACGGTGTGCAGAAGGCTATGTGTGCCAACACTACGGTTGTGAATCCTTGTGAAATACCGAAACTAACGAATAGCAAGAACAACGATACACCGGTAATGATGTCCGGGTTCATGATGGGGATGCTATTGGTGAAGTTCATTACGTTGCGCATGCGGCTCTTCATGTTGTAGATACCGATGGCGGCAATGCTTCCTAAGGCCGTAGAGACGGTAGCTGCTATCAATGCTATCAAGATGGTGTTGACAATGGCATCGATAAGCGAATTGTTTATGCCTCCCGAGAAGAGCGAACTATAGAGCTTGAACGAGAAGCCTGTCCAGTTGCCCAACACCTTTGCTTCGGTAAACGAGAAGATAATGATAATCAGAATGGGGGCATAAAGCATGGCAAGCAATAGCCACAAATATCCGTGTGCAAGAACTTTTTTCATCATATCACACCTCCACTTTCATTTTGTACACTCTCTTCATCGTTGCCAAATATGCTTGTAAGGGCAATGAGCAACAACATAATCAGTGAGAGAGCTGCGCCATAATTCCACATACCATTATATATATTCTCTTGTACGGTAGTACCAAACAACTTAATGTTGTTCATTGTCAGCAACTCGGCAATGGCGAATGTACTTACCGTTGGCATAAACACCATGATAATGCCACTGGTTACACCGGGCATTGAGAGTGGGAATATCACTTTCGTAAACACCTTAAAGGGGTTGGCGCCCAAGTCTTGTGCGGCTTCGATAAGGCTTTGGTCCATCTTTTGCAAGGTGTTGTAGATAGGATAAATCATAAACGGCAAGAAGTTGTAAATCATACCGAATATCAATGCTCCTTCTCCTAAGGGTAGCTTTAAGAAATCGAACAAGGCTACGGTGGCCAATGTACGAATCAAGATGTTTACCCACATAGGTAGGATGAACAATACCACCATGGCTTTGCCTGCTTTAAACTCTTTTTGGCTTAGGATGTAGGCCGCAGGATAGCCAAGTAGCAAGCATGCTACGGTTGTGATGATGGCTATACCCAACGAGTATAAAAAGGTGTTCAGCGCCTCGGGGTTTTGAATAAACTTTTGGAAGTTGGCCAATGTAAAGGCTCCTTCTTCGTTGGTGAAGGCAAAATAGACAATCAGCAGTAGGGGCACTACTACGAATATCAGCATGAATAGGGCGTAGGGAATGGCCCAAGTCTTGCGTCGCATAAAGAAACGAGATATAGCGTTTGTCATTTCTTATTCGCCCGTTTTGTTGTTAATAGCTACAACTTCAATGTGTTCGGGTGCAATGCTGATACCTACGCGGTCGCCATCGTCCCATACATCGTTGGTGTTTACATATATATTTTCGTCCCAATCTGTCCAAACGGTCAGGTGATAATGGTTGCCTTTGTAAAGGATGAACTTCACTTCACCGGTCAAGGTACCATCTTCTTCGTAGTCTTCAAGGGTAACGTTATTGAATCCTACGTTCACCATAACGTCGCTACCGGCTTCGATGTTGCTAACGGGTGCGCATTCGAATGTTTGTCCCAAGAATTCCACGTGGTTTTCATCTATCAGCTTGCCTTCGAACGAGTTGCATAGACGCTCTTTGGCCATAACGTGAATATCAAATGGCTTGACGAGCAAGCCCACTTCGCGTCCTGCCTCAAAGCTATGATAGTCTTGCACCATCAGTTCGTATCCCTCTTTGGTTTGCACCAACATTTCGTAGTGTACGCCTTTGAAGATGCAACTGGTTACGGTTCCTAACATTTGTGCAGCATCCGATGGGTCGAAGATGTAGATGTCTTCCGGGCGGATAACTACGTCGATAGGTGTATTTTCGCCAAATCCTTTATCCACGCAATCGAAGTCGTGTCCGGCAAAGTGTACACGATTATCTTCAATCATCATACCATTTAGGATGTTGCTTTCGCCAATGAAGTCGGCAACAAATGGGTTGATAGGTTCGTTGTAGATATCCATTGGGGTACCTATTTGCTGAATCTTACCTTCGCTCATTACGACGATGGTGTCGCTCAGTGTCAAGGCCTCTTCTTGGTCGTGTGTGACGTATACAAAGGTGATGCCCAGTTTTTGGTGCATCTCTTTCAGTTCCATCTGCATATCCTTGCGCATCTTCAAGTCGAGTGCAGCAAGTGGCTCGTCCAAAAGCAATACTTCCGGCTCGTTTACGATGGCTCGTGCAATGGCTACACGTTGTTGCTGACCACCCGAAAGCGAATCCACGCTACGGTCTTCATAGTCGGTCATGCCTACCATACGCAAGGCTTGTGTCACCTTTTTGTCGATGGCATCTTGCGGCATCTTTTTCAGCTTTAAGCCAAAAGCAATGTTGTTATATACATTAAGGTGGGGGAACAGTGCATACTTTTGAAATACAGTATTCACCGGACGCTGATGGGGGGGCGTCTGTGTAATGTCCTTACCAGAAATTGTTATCACTCCTTCCGTAGCGGTTTGGAAACCTGCAATTAAGCGCAGGAGGGTAGTTTTACCACAACCCGATGGTCCCAAAATCGTTACAAACTCGCCCTTGCGGACAGACAAGCTCACATCATTCAGCACGGTCTTTTCGCCGAAGCATTTAGATACGTGCTCCACGCTGATGATGCAGTCGGATTTTTGCATAAGCCTTATCTAACTTTATCCAAATAAATGAAACAAATAAAACCAGTCACACATAAATTCCTTTTTGTTAAAGAAAGTGGGGACAAAGATAATTAAAATCTGCAAAAAAAAGTATTTCGTAGAAATAAATATCACTTTCCTTACTATAATTTGCTAAAACGATAGTGGGAGAGGGCTGTGCTTTTCCTTATATATACATTGAAATGCTGTCCTTTTTCGGAATAGGGAGTCGGCTTTCCTTGCATTTATTCTTTGCATGATGGCTATATTTGATAAACAATCTTAACACGCAAAAAGTGGCCTGAAAGCCTTGAAAAATTTTTCTCGTGAGGAAAATAAACTACCCTCGTGGGAAAATATTTTTTCCCTCGTGAGAAAAAAATATCGTTGTTTCGCGCCGTTTTTTATCGTCGTGAAATAGTTTTACAAGCGTGATGTTTTATACTTGTTTTAGTAACTCATAATTCATGCTCCTATTTGTTTTAATTGGCGATTATCCTTATCTTTGCACGCAAATAACCTTATAATAGTAATAGAATGGCAACAGTTGACGACAAAAAGATTATTTTCTCGATGGTTGGACTGAACAAAACCATCCCACAAAACAACAAGCAGGTGTTGAAAAACATCTATCTATCCTTCTTCTACGGAGCAAAAATCGGTATCATCGGTTTGAATGGTTCGGGTAAATCGACCTTGCTGAAGATTATTGCCGGATTGGACAAATCGTACCAAGGCGAAGTGGTCTTCTCACCAGGCTACTCGGTTGGATACTTGGCGCAAGAACCATACCTTGACCCTACAAAAACCGTGAAAGAGGTAGTGATGGAAGGCGTTCAGCCCATTGTAGATGCCTTGAATGAATACGAAGAAATCAACCAAAAGTTTGGTTTGCCCGAGTATTATGAAGACCCCGACAAAATGGAGAAACTCTTTTCTCGCCAAGCCGAATTGCAAGATATTATCGACGCTACCGATGCATGGAACTTGGATAGCAAGCTGGAACGCGCTATGGACGCCTTGCGTTGTCCGCCCGAAGACCAAAACGTAGAGCACCTTTCGGGTGGCGAACGTCGTCGTGTGGCGTTGTGCCGTTTGTTGCTACAAAAGCCAGACATCCTATTGCTGGACGAACCTACCAACCACCTCGATGCCGAATCAATCGACTGGTTGGAACAACACTTGCAACAATACGAAGGTACCGTAATTGCCGTAACCCACGACCGTTACTTCCTTGACCACGTAGCCGGTTGGATTCTTGAACTCGACCGCGGCGAAGGTATTCCTTGGAAGGGCAACTACTCAAGCTGGCTCGACCAAAAGACTAAGCGCATGGAGATGGAAGAGAAAACCGCCAGCAAACGTCGCAAAACACTGGAACGCGAGTTGGAATGGGTACGCATGGCGCCGAAGGCTCGCCAAGCCAAGGGTAAGGCTCGTTTGAATTCGTACGACAAGTTGCTGAACGAAGACGTTAAGGAAAAGGAAGAAAAGTTGGAAATCTTCATCCCCAACGGCCCACGCTTGGGAAACAAGGTTATCGAAGCCAAGAATGTGGCCAAAGCATTTGGCGAAAAGCTATTGTTCGACGATTTGAACTTCATGCTTCCACCCAACGGCATCGTAGGTATCATTGGTCCTAACGGTGCGGGTAAAACAACCCTCTTCCGCTTGATTATGGGCTTGGAAAAGGCCGATGGAGGCGAGTTCGAAGTGGGCGAAACCGTAAAAGTGGCATACGTTGACCAACAACACAAAGATATCGACCCCAACAAGAGCGTATATCAAGTAATCTCGGGCGGAAACGACTTGATCCGCATGGGTGGACGCGACATAAACGCTCGCGCTTACCTTAGCCGTTTCAACTTCTCGGGTGCCGACCAAGAAAAACTTTGCGGTGTGCTCTCGGGTGGTGAACGCAACCGCCTACACTTGGCTATGTGCTTGAAGGAAGAGGGCAACGTATTGTTGCTGGACGAACCTACCAACGACATCGACGTGAACACACTTCGTGCACTCGAAGAAGGTCTTGAAAACTTCGCCGGATGTGCCGTAGTTATCAGTCACGACCGTTGGTTCCTCGACCGTATCTGTACACACATCCTCGCATTCGAAGGCGATTCGAACGTCTTCTTCTTCGAAGGCTCATATTCGGAATACGAAGAGAATAAACTGAAAAGATTGGGCAAAGAAGAACCTACTCGTGTTCGATACAGAAAGTTAATGAATGACTGATTAAGTTGACGTTTTTGTCACTTAAAAATAGGTTTAATATCAAATGGAAAGTCTTGCGTTTTTTATGCAAGACTTTTTGTTTTTTAAGTCATTTTTTGCTGCAATTTTATTTTATAAAAATGTAGTATTTATGTAATCTTTATATCTTTTTTTATTTCTATATTTGCAACACGAAATATTTATTAACGTTTAAT
>JAGBWA010000073.1 GCA_017630035.1 Bacteroides sp. | reverse complement strand
TTTATCCTTAACGAAAAATAAAATTGCCGAGAAGTCAAAATTTATTTAGTGATTAGCGAGTAGCTGTTAGTGATTAGCAGCCCCTGCGCGAGTTAGTGAATGGCGGTAGGGAAATGTTATTGACAAGGAATGTAGGGACGCAGCATGATGCGTCCGAGTGTTAATTTGAGTTAAAATAGTATTTTTAGGAAATTACTTTTCGGGATAATTGGTTGGTTTTGTGAGTGTTGCATGGATGGATGAAAATTTGTGGTATCAAAAGTGTAGGGCGGTTGTATCTTTGCATTGTCATGACAAGCAATTAACTACTAGCGACAGTGCCATGCGGGTGTTAGCGTAGCAAGATTCACGGACACAATGATTGCGTCCCACAAATCAAAAAACAAAAAACGCATTTTTTGCGGAGGTTTTGCTATCTTTACGGCCTAATCGGATAATTTGCTCGCGGGCAGAAAAGTGGATAACGTAAAAATGAACGAGATATGAAGGCTATGAGTGTTTTGAGAAAGTGTACATGCTTCGTGCTGCTATCCTTGGTGGGATGGGCTGCTAAGGCGGATGAGCGGGTGCTGAAACTACGCTACGACCGACCTGCAGATTTCTTTGAAGAGGCGCTGGTGATTGGAAACGGTCAGATGGGGGCAGTGGTGTATGGCGGTGTGGCCGAGGAGGTGATTTCGCTGAACGAACTTACGCTTTGGACGGGCGAACCGGAACGCGAGGTACACTCGCCCGATGCGCACAAGGCTATCCCCACAATAAGAGAGGCGCTGAACAAGGAGGATTATCGCACGGCCAACAGGCTATACAGACAAGTGCAAGGGCATTATAGCGAGAACTATCAACCGCTGGGTAGCTTGTCCATCAAACACATTGGCGAGGATTACGGAAAGAACATAGCGGAGTATGAACGCCACTTGGACATAAGCCATGCATTGGCTGAAACGCGCTACTCGAAGGAGGGGAAAGCGGTGACTACGGAGTATTTTGCTTCTGCGCCCGACTCGGTTATCGTTGTCCGCCTAACTACAGCATCGGAGAATGGCATCCACGCCACGGTTTCGTTTGCCTCGCAACTGCCCCACGCGGCCTCGGCTCAGGGGGATGCAATTTCGGCCACCGGCTATGCAGCGTATCACTCTTATCCGAACTATCACTGGGCGCGCCATCACTACGACCCTGAACGAGGTACTCGCTTCCGCACGCTGATACGTATCCTCACGCCCAACGAGGGCGAGGTGAAGGCTTTCCCCTCGGGCGAATTGCGCATCTGTGGAGCGAAAGAGGCAACTATTCTGATTGTGATGACAACCAGCTTCAACGGCTTTGACAAGGACCCCGCCAAGGAGGGGCGCGACTATATGAGCATGGCTACCCGACGGATGGAGCAGGCGGCACGCAAGGGGTATGAAGCGCTGAAAAGGGCGCACGTGGATGACTATAAGCGCTTGTTCGACCGCGTATCGCTGAACTTGGGCGCAACTGATAGTGCCATCGCAGCGCTAACCACCGACCGCCAACTGAAAAGCTATACGGACGAGCAACAAGCCAATCCGGAGCTGGAGGCGCTCTACTTTCAATATGGACGCTACTTGCTCATCTCGTGCTCGCGTACACCTGCTGTACCTGCCAACTTGCAGGGGTTATGGAACGAGCATTTGCTTCCGCCTTGGAGCAGTAACTACACCACCAACATCAACATGCAGGAGAATTATTGGGCGGCCGAGACAACGAACTTGAGCGAATTGCACCAACCGCTACTGGACTTTATCGTGAACTTGAGCAAAACGGGTGGCGAAACGGCAAGGGCGTACTACGGTGTGGACAGGGGCTGGTGCTTGGGGCACAACACCGACATTTGGGCCATGACCTGTCCCGTTGGTTTGAAAGAGGGCGACCCCATGTGGGCCTCTTGGAACATGGGAGGCGCGTGGGCTTCTACGCACATTTGGGAGCACTATCTGTTTACGGGCAACAAGGATTTCTTGCGCGAATATTACCCGGTGCTAAAGGGGGCTGCCGAGTTTTGCTTGGGATGGCTCGTCGAGAAAAATGGCAAGCTGATGACCTCGCCTGGCACATCGCCCGAGAATCGCTATGTTACAGACGAGGGGTATGTGGGCTCGGTGCTTTATGGCAACATGTCGGACTTGGCCATGATTCGCGAATGCCTCATCGATGCACGCGAAGCAGCGAAGACACTGGGTGCAGACAAGGCTTTCTGCAAGGAGGTGGACAAGGCACTGGCGCGATTGCAACCGTATAAAATAGGTGCGAATGGTCACTTGCAAGAGTGGTATCATGATTGGCGCGACCAAGACCCGCAACATCGTCATCAATCGCATCTGTATGGCCTCTATCCAGGTCATCACATCTCCGTGGAGAATACGCCCGAACTGGCCAAGGCGTGCGCCAAAACGCTTGAAATAAAAGGGGATAACACTACGGGATGGAGCACAGGATGGCGCGTAAACTTATTTGCCCGACTAAGGGATAGCGAGAATGCGTATCACATCTACCGCAAATTGTTGCAATACGTAAGCCCCGACAACTACAACGGCCCGGATGCACGACGCGGGGGCGGCACCTACCCTAACCTACTGGATGCGCATGCTCCTTTCCAAATTGATGGTAACTTTGGCGGATGTGCCGGCGTGGTGGAGATGCTGATGCAATCTACTCCCCAAAGCATCGCGCTGCTTCCTGCCCTGCCCCAGCCATGGAAGGATGGTAGCGTAAAGGGTATCTGTGCACGTGGCGGCTTCGTAGTGGATATGGAGTGGAAGGATGGCAGGGTGACACAGCTATCGCTTACGGCTCGTAACGATGCGAAAACAACGCTTCTTGTAAATGGCAACTCACTGAAGGTGAAGATGAAGAAGGGAGATGTGAAGCAGTTCGTGTTTTAAGGTGGAAATTTGGTTGAACAATCGTAAATTTATATCATAATGGCAAAGCAAGAGTATATCAAAGCCAACCGCGAGTGGTTGGAGAATAAAAGCAAGGAGGCAGGGGTGTTGCCACTGCCCAAGGGTATTTACTATAAAGTGCTGAAACAGGGCGACATGAAGAGTGCGCAACCCACACCAAGAAGCATCGTAACAGCACACTACACGGGGTGGACTATCAACGGAAAGAAGTTTGATAGTAGCCGTGGCGGTGTGCCATTTGCCTGCCGCCTGTGCGACCTTATCGAGGGATGGATCATTGCCATGCAACAGATGCACATTGGCGATAAATGGGAGATTTACGTGCCGGCAGAGATGGGGTATGGCAAGTTTTCACAACCTGGCATCCCCGGTGGCTCGACACTAATCTTCGAAATCGAGTTGTTTGGGATTGGCTGAGGATAGCGACTAAATCAACGGTAGCACCTCTTCGGGCTCGACATCGCAAGTGGTGAAGGCCATTTCTTGCTGCGCTTTCTCCTTGGGAAAGGTGAAATAGGTGCAGAGGGCTTCGGTGCAAAGCTCGCCAGCAGCGTTGTAGAGACGAGCCTCCACAAGGACGAGGTTGCGGCGTTGCTCCTTGATGCTGGCGCGTAGCACGAGGTGGGCGTCGAGGGTGGAGATGGATTTGCGGTAGCGAGTTTCCATCTTCGAGGTAACGCCGGTGGTTTGTAGCTTACGCAGAATGACCCACGCGCAAATTTCGTCGAGCAGCACGGCTTGGATGCCACCATGGAGGGTATTGAGCCAACCTTGGTATTCGGCACGGGGTTTCCAAATGCTGATGACTTCGTCGCCATCTTCGTAGAATTCCATCTTTACACCGGCCTCGTTGTGGGGCGCACATCCAAAGCAGTTATAGCCTTCGACATTTTTCCAAGGATTGATTATTTTTTTCATTGGGTTAATTCGTTGTTTTTATTATAATACTACAAGGGCAGACACATCGGTCTGCCCCTACATTCCTACTTGACTACTCACTACTTGACTACTAGTCACTAGCAACTAGTCACTTCTTATAATTCTCCAAGCCTGTTTCGAGAAAGTCGATGTAGGCTGGGATATCTTCGTTGTACGAGTAAGACTTGTTCAGCGGTTGGCCATCGTTATCTATCAGCACGTAGAAGGGTTGCGCGTTGGCACCAAACTTAACGCGTTGCAAGTAACTCCACTTATCGCCCACGGTGCGCAAGGTACGCTCTTTGCCGTTTTCTACCACCTTCATGGGGGCAGGAAGCGGCGTCTTGTTATCCACGTATAGCGTGATGAGGACGTAGTCGTTGTTGATGAGGTCGCTCACGCGATTGTCTGTCCACACGGCCAACTCCATCTTGCGACAATTGACACATCCGTAGCCAGTAAAGTCGAGCATCACGGGCTTACCATGTTGGCGAGCATAGGCCATACCAAGGTCGTAGTCGTCGAACTGTGCATGTACCTCGTTGGTATAGAGGTTGAAATCTTGTGTGCTCATAGGTGGCGAGAAGGCGCTGATGGCTTTGAGCGGTGCGCCCCACAATCCAGGCACCATGTAGATGGCAAACGACAAAGAAGCCAACGCAAGGAAGAAGCGAGGAACGCCTATCTTTGTGTCGTCATCGTCGTGTGGGAACTTAATCTTACCCAGCAAGTAGAGGGCAAGCAGGGCGAAGAGGGCTATCCAAATGGCGAGGAAGGTTTCGCGATCGAGGATGCGCCAACCATAAGCCAAATCGGCCACAGAGAGGAACTTCAACGCGAAGGCAAGCTCGATGAAGCCAAGCGTTACCTTAATGACATTCATCCATCCGCCCGACTTAGGCATGCTCTTAAGCCATGTGGGGAAGAGTGCAAACAGGGTGAAGGGCAATGCCAAAGCGATGGCAAATCCAAGCATACCAATGGTGGGTGCAAGGATGCTTCCACTAGTGCCAAGCTCTACCAACAAGAAACCAATAATGGGGCCTGTGCACGAGAAGGATACAAGTGCCAAGGTGAACGCCATCAAGAAGATGCTAAGGAGACCTGTAGTGGCCTCGGCTTTGCTATCTACAGCATTGCTCCACTTCGATGGCAAGGTGATTTCGAACGCACCAAAGAACGATGCAGCAAACACCACCAGCATGAGGCAGAAGAGGAGGTTGAACACGGCGTTGGTAGAGAGGGCATTCAAAGCGCTGGCACCAAATATCAAGGTGATGGCCAAGCCAAGGGTGACGTAGATAACGACGATTGAAGCGCCATATGTCCATGCATCGCGGATGCCTTTGGCCTTGTCATTCTTATTGCGTTTGAGGAAGAAGCTAACGGTCATGGGGATGATGGGCCACACGCAAGGTGTGAACAAGGCTACAAATCCGCCTAAGAAGCCTGCTATAAAGATAGCCCATAGGGAGATGTCGGTGGGCACCTCGGTGGTGCCAAAGCTTTGTAGCTTGTCGATGACGGGTGTCCACAAATCGCCCGAGATGCTTTCGTTGGCGGGTGCTGGTGTTTCGGCAACTTCTGCGGCGGGTGTTTCCTCAGTGGCTATTTCTTCAGTAGCGTTACTTGTAGCATTGGCTACGGCGCCTACTTCGCCTTTGAAAGAAAATTCGACGGGTGTGGGTGGCAAGCAGTTTTCATCGTTGCATGCACCATATTCAAGGTAGCCGGTCACTTCGTAAGGGCCGCCTTCGAGGGTGAGCTTTTGTACAAACTGAGCGCGTTTTTCGAAGTAGCGCACTTGCATAGAGAACATCTTATCGAATGCTGATACCTCTTTGCCTACGGGCTTCAATGCGCCATCGGCTTTAGCGCCCGCAATCTTATCTACGTTGAAGGTGGCAGAGATAGGGCCACCATCGCCCAAGTCGGTGGAATAGACGTGCCATCCGCGTTCAATCTGTCCAACGAAGCTGATTTCTGCTTCGGTGTCGGATAGCTTTTCGAACTTTACATTCCAAGTAACTGGTTCTTGGAATTGAGCAAAGACAGCTATCGCAATGAACGATAGCATCAAAAAAGAAACAATCTTTTTCATCCGTATAGTTAGTTTTTAATTTTCAAATTTCAAAGTCCACACACGAACGGCTCTCCTTAGCATCGGCCAAGAGGCTACCAGCTGCTACGTGAGCAGGGTGAGTGGCGTAGGTTTTTACATCGTCCAACGAATCGAACTCGCTATAAAGCGCTATATCCCATGCCTCGGCGGGGTTGATATTGAAGCCTACCTCGATGCTACGAATCACCGAAATTTGGGCGGGCAATGCCTCGATAGCTTGTTTGAAACTGGTCATTACTTGCATCTTTTCTTCGCTTGAAAGGGTATCTTTCAGCTTAAACAAAACAATATGTTTTACCATCTTTTTTATTTTAATGAATTATTCCTATATTTGTAATCTGAATTAGAGTGTGCAAAATATCGTGCAAATATAGTGCAAGGTGAGCGAAATACAAAACGAAAGCCGAGATTTCGTTTTATTTCCGAGCCGAAGCCTATATTATCTAAATATAGTGCAAAAAAACGACATAAATATAACTATTATGCTAATTATCGGAATTGCAGGAGGTACAGGCTCGGGAAAATCGACCGTAGTACGGAAAATTGTGGAGAGTTTGGGCGAAAAAGAGGTGGTGGTGTTGCCACAAGATTCGTACTACAAGGATAGTAGCCATGTGCCCGTAGAAGAGCGACAAAACATTAACTTCGACCATCCCGATGCCTTTGAATGGAGCTTGCTGGCGAAACATGTAGCCGACTTGCGAAGCGGAAAGTGCATTGAGCAACCCATATACTCGTACCTGACCTGTACGCGACAAGCAGAAACCATTCACATTGAGCCACGCGAGGTTATCATCATCGAGGGTATCCTTGCGCTATGCGACGAAGAGTTGCGCCAGATGATGGACTTGAAGGTGTTTGTCGATGCTGATGCTGACGAGCGACTGATTCGTGTGATTCAACGCGACATCATTGAACGTGGACGCACCGCCGAGGATGTGATGAAGCGCTACGTAAAGGTGCTAAAACCCATGCACAACCAGTTTATAGAACCTTGCAAACGCTATGCCGACTTGATTGTACCAGAAGGTGGAAACAACCAAGTGGCGATTGATATCTTGACGATGTATGTGAAGAAAAATTTGAAATGAAACGAACCATTCATATAACCCTATTAGCCATTATCGTATGCATCGCCTTTGGATGCAAGCCAAACGCTAAGCGAGTGGTGCCAGTGCACGACTTGACACAAATCGTGGATAGCGGCGAGTTGGTGGTGCTGACGCTATATAGCTCGACTACCTACTTCAACTATCGCGGACAAGAAATGGGTTATCAGTATGAATTGAGCGAACAATTTGCTGACGAGCTGGGCGTGAAGCTACGCATAAAAACGGCACGTACACCCATACAACTCGTAGAGATGCTACAACGAGGCGAGGGCGACTTGATTGCCTATACCCTACCCATCACCAAACGCGGAAAGGATAGTTTGCTATATTGTGGCGAAGAGGTGGTTACACACCAAGTAATTGTGCAACGAAGAGGGGGCAAACAAGCGCTGCTGAAGGATGTGACAGACCTTATTGGTAAGCAAGTGCACGTGAAGCGCGGAAAGTATTACGAACGTTTGAAGAACCTAAACGAAGAATTGGGTGGCGGCATAGAGATTGTACTGGTAGAGAATGATAGCACATCAGTGGAAGATCTCATCACAAAGGTGGCGCAAGGGGTGATTGACTATACCGTGGCGGATAACGACATAGCACGACTGAACAAAACGTACTACCCGTTCTTGAACATTGAACTTTCCATCAGCTTTGACCAACGAGCTTCGTGGGCGGTGAGAAAAGACCAACCGCTACTTGCCGCTAAAGCTGACGAATGGCACAAAGCAGGCATGACACGTCCAGAATATACGGCCAGCATGAAGCGTTACTTTGAAACAAGCAAACGCTCGCCACACTCGCCCGTGCTATCGGTGAGCGAAGGGAAGATTTCGATTTACGACGACCTCTTCAAAAAGTATGCGCCTACCATCGGGTGGGATTGGCGATTATTGGCGTCGCTTGCATTTACGGAATCGAACTTCGACTCTACAGCCGTGTCATGGGCTGGTGCCAAGGGATTGATGCAACTTATGCCTACTACCGCCAAAGCAAATGGTATGCCCGAAGGAATGGAGCACAACCCCGAGGAGAGTGTAAAAGCTGCCGTGAAGTACCTGGGACGCACCGCACGTAGCTTTGCTAACATACCCGAGGAGGAGCGCGTGAAGTTTGTATTGGCGTCGTACAACTCGGGCATAGGACATATCCTCGACGCCATGGCATTGGCCGAGAAATATGGTAAAAATCGCCACATCTGGACAGACAACGTAGAGCCATACATCTTGCTAAAAAGCAACGAGGAGTACTTCACCGACTCAGTGTGCAAGCATGGATACTTCCGCGGCATAGAGACGTACAACTTTGTGCGCGACATTACACAACGATTTGAACGATACAAAGAGATAATTAAAGAATAAATCTTATGAAAACAACTAAATACTTCATCGGCCTACTAATGGCATTTGCATGGATGGGATGCTCGAAAGAGGATGACAATAAAGAAGACATCAAACTATCTGTTAGCGAGGAGATTTTCTATGCCAACCACTTTGCTAAAGCTACCCTCGAGGAAATCTATCTTTGGAACGAAGAGATTGCCGACAAACTCGAAAGTATTGACCCCGAAACAAACGAAGACCCCATAGCTACCGTCGAGGAGGTGCGCTACAAACAAGGAGGGAAAGAGGTGGATAAATGGACAACACTGACCGACGACATTGCGTCGCTAAACAATAGCATGCAAGGGGTATCGACTACCTATGGTTATCGCTTGATGCGCGGAAAGTTTAGCAACACGAATGGATACTTCTTCGTAGTGGCATTTGTCTATAACAATAGCCCGGCACAAGAAGCAGGCATAGGACGAGGCGATATCATCGTAACGCTAAACGGCAAGGAGATTACTGACGAAAACTACCTGGATGTGGTGTATGCACCTAACTTGACACTGGGCATGGCGAAGAAAACTGAGCAAGGCATCGTTGCTACGAAAGAGATAAATGTATCGGCTCGAAGCATGTATTGCGACCCTATCTTGGCGCATAAGGTGTTCGATATCGATGGTAAGAAGGTGGGCTATTTAGCGTTTAGCGACTTCGATTTGCAATCTATCGAAGATTTGATTGACATCTGCAAATCGTTCAAAGCAACGGGTGTGAAAGAGCTTATCTTGGATATGCGCTACAATGGTGGTGGCTATGTATATACCGAAGAGATTTTGGCGTCGATGTTGGCACCTATCGATATGGTAAGGAATGGCGAGGTGTACCAAACAGAGATTTGGAACGATAAGTACATGGCCTACTTTACGCAAAACAAAATTGACCGCACGCTTTACTTCAAAACCTTGCACAAAGGTATCCTAAACGGCAAAGAACTAACCTACAACACCGCAGAGGCAAACATTGGCTTGGAAAAGATTTATGCACTTATCAGCTCGGGCACCGCCTCGGCTAGCGAAGGTATCATCGTAGGATTGTTGCCCTATATGGACATTGAACTTATCGGCAAGAATAGTAGCGGTAAGTATTGCACAGGTAGCATCTTCCAACCAAAGGATATCTACAAGAAAGCACCCGATGCTATCAAGAATTGGGGCATCTACGTCATGGTGAATCGTTATGGCGATAGGAATGGAAATAATCCTTGTATGCCCGACGGATTGGTACCTAACTTCACCGCAAACGATGACCCAATGGATGGATATCAATTGGGGGACGAACAAGAGGGATTGCTAAAGATTGCACTACAACATGCAGGCATGAAGTTTGACGAACAAACAACACGCACGCATTCTTATCCTGATGTTGAGCTGACTATGATTGATACAAATCCGCTATCGGGCAAGCGCATTCAACTGAATACGGCCATGCCCGCAATGGTGAGCATACCCACTACAACAGGGATGTAAAGGTGTTGGTAGGTAGCAGGCTTCGTTGCTTGTATGCGCTTGCAATAGAGGCTAAACAACCAATAGCTGAGCGCAGCACCTATCAAACCAAGCAACATTCCTGCAAGTAAATCGCCTGGATAGTGCACGCCAAGATATGCACGCGACCAACAGGTGACAAGCGCCCACAACATCATGAAGCACGACAATAGGCGATTGCGGAAGATGAAGAGGATAAGGAAACTTATGCCAAAGGTATTGGCGGCATGACACGAGGGGAAGCCATAACGTCCACCACGCTTACCATTTACTATCTCTACCAATTCGGAAATAGGATTATTCAAATTGGATGGGCGCATGCGTTCAACCATCGGACGAATGATGCTTGCACCTACTTGATCAGCAAAGAGGATGGTTAAGCCTATAGCTACCATGCATCCTATAGCCACCTTCCAATGAAAATTACGAAATATTACATAGAGGATAGAGACGTACATCGGTATCCAAATTGCTTTGCTACTGAAGGCATACATAAAGCCATCTGCCCAAGTCGAACGCCATCCATTGATAGCCAACAAGGCTTGTGTATCTAGTTCATTTAAGAAGGTAAGCATCCTTTTTTTCGTGTAATAGGTTAATAATAGAACACAAAGTTAGACATTTCTATCATTATCACAAAAAAACGGATCTATTTTTAGCTTTTTAATGTTTTTGTAAACGTAAGTGATGGTTGGTGCAAGCGGGCAACTCTTCTTCGTAGTGGGTAACCATGATGAGGGTTTTATCCTTGCGGCAAGCAAACGACTCGATAATTTGCTTCACACGACGGCGGTTGTATGTGTCTAAGCCATGCAAAGGCTCGTCCAACACCAGCAATTGGGGGGATTTGACAAAAGCACGCGCCAAGAGGCACAAGCGTTGCTCGCCGCTACTAAGTGTTAAGAAGGGACGATTGTGCAAAGAGGCGATGCCCATCATTTCCATCCACCACAAGCAGATGCCCATTTGCTCGGGGCGTGGACGCTTGTACAAGCCAATGCTATCGTGCAAACCACTGGCCACTATCTCGATGGCGGGTAGGTTCTTTTGATAGGCGCGATGCATTTCGGGGCTTACATAGCCTATTCGTTTCTTTATCTCCCAAATGCTTTCGCCGGTGCCACGTTTGCGTCCAAACAAGCTAATGTCTTGCGCATAGCCTTGGGGATTATCTGCACAAATTAAACTTAACAAAGTAGATTTTCCTGAGCCGTTGGCACCTGTCAATGCCCACTTCTCGCCGCGCTTCACTACCCAATCGAGTTGATGCAAAATGGTGCGCTCGCCATAGCGAATGCATACGTTGTTCAAGCGGATAGCCTCATCGCCTTCCCACGCCTCGTTTGCATCGGGCAAGGCAAGAATACGTTGGTGTAAATCGCTATAATCGGGATGTGCAATTTGCAAGGTAGCTAAGTATGCTTCGCGCGATAGTTTGCCAACCACTACCCTATCCTTCACCTCCACAACGTGCGTTATGAAAGGAGGTATATCGTCTAAACGCGACAACACCAACACCAATTGCACACGGCCACTATCGGCCATCTTTGCAAGGATTTGTAAGAGGAGTTGGCGAGCGTCAATATCCAAACCAATGAAGGGATTGTCGATAATCAGCAGTTGTGGCTCGTCGAGCAATGCTTTCATTAGCTGTAATTTACGTAACTCACCACTACTGAGCAAGATGACTTTCTTTTGCAACATGGGGTTAAGGTTGAACATCTCGAGCAACTCATTTAGCAACGCCTCATCGCTTACTTTTCCCATTTGCTCGGCTACGATTGGTACATCGTCTTGCTCGGTTTGATTCCATCGTTGTTGGTAGTAGTAATTAGCATCGGCACCGCCATACGAATCGCGGAAAGCTACCGAACGCATTCGGCCCACCGACGCAATTAACTCGCCCGACGCTAAACGCGACTTGCCCGTTAGCATATCAATCAGCAAGCTTTTTCCGGCACCATTTTCGCCCACAATAGCCACTTGTTCGCCTGGTAAAAGCGAAAGATTTACCGGCTCGTTCAGCGCAATGTCTTTGTTGCGACAAACAGCATCGGTCAATATAATTGCATCGTTATTCATTTTCCCTTAACTGAAAATTATTTTACCCTTCCTGGATTTTTCGAAACGAAATCTTTCCAACCACGATACCCCTTTTCGGTGGTGGGGCGTCCCATTTGCAAGTAGTGACAATAGGCAGCGGCAAGCGCATCGGTAGCATCCATAAAAGCTGGCATATCCTCTTTCTTCAAGTGTAGCATACGTTGAAGCATATCGGCCACTTGCTCTTTCGATGCTTGTCCGTTACCTGTAATCGCCATCTTTATCTTCAAGGGTGCATACTCTGTGATGGGGATGTCGCGACTCAATGCAGCGGCCATAGCTACACCTTGTGCGCGTCCCAACTTAAGCATCGATTGTACGTTTTTACCAAAGAAAGGTGCCTCTATAGCCAATTCATCGGGTAGGTATCCTTGAATGATGCTCAACACTCGCTCGTGAATGTGACGCAACTTCAAGTAATGGTCGCCTATCTTTCGCAAATCAATCACGCCCAATGCCACCATCTCGGGTTTGGTGCCTACTACCTTCAGCACGCCATATCCCATGATAGTAGTACCTGGGTCGATGCCTAATATTATTTTTTCTTTTACCGGTTGTATCACAAATCTACTACCTCCATCAGCGTAGGAAAGCCTACTACTTTATCTTTGAATAGTTTCACAAGTTCTTCGTTCAACGCCACACCTTGCTCTTGGTGCCAACGGTGTAAAATTGCCGAGTTTTCCACCTCGAATTGCAACGAATAGCAAGCACCTTCGTCGCGATGACTAAGTACACGCAACAAACGAGGGGCGTGCAAAAAGCCCTTTTCTGCAACTTGCGGCAAGTAAAATTCTTGCATCCAAATCAAGAAATACTTCTCTTGATCGGCATCTATTTGATAGGTTGTATTGTATATCAACATAATTTGAACAATTTTTGGGCAAAAATAGCAATAAATTCAGAAATATGCCTTATCTTTGCGCCATCAAAAAAGGGAAATATCCCTAAACATACCATTTGGGGCGTTAGCTCATCTGGCTAGAGCGCGACACTGGCAGTGTCGAGGTGATCGGTTCGAGTCCGATACGCTCCACTTTCAAACCTCGTTTTCATGAAGAAAGCGAGGTTTTTTGTATATTAGCACACAAGTTGCTTATTGGATAGATAATAAAAATAAAAGCCGAACGTCAATGTTCGGCTTTTTTGTACACTCTCAGGGATTCGAACCCTGGACCCACTGATTAAGAGTCAGTTGCTCTACCAACTGAGCTAAGAGTGCATCATCGTAAGTGTAGTGGATACGGGAATCGAACCCGTGTTGCATGCGTGAGAGGCATGTGTCCTAGCCGCTAGACGAATCCACCATGCTTTTGTTTTGCTCGGCAAAGGTAATGCTTTTTATTGTATCTCCAAACAAATGCCGCTATATTATCGAAGAAAAACGTATATAAAACAAAAGCCTTGCAACAAGTGCAAGGCTTCTGCGGAAGCTGGGGGATTCGAACCCCCGGTACGGTTACCCGTACGTCAGTTTAGCAAACTGGTGGTTTCAGCCACTCACCCAAACTTCCTTTTAAAAGTATTAATCCTGCATTTCCTCTGAAATGCGGTGCAAATGTAGGGTAAACTTTTAAACTATGCAAATCTTTCGTAGAGATTTTCATAAAAAAGACGTAACTTTGCAGCATATTTCAAAAGAATATCTGTTTTATGGACACACTACTGAAGGAAACCGTAAGATTAACGGCACAATCGCAATACCCAGAGATGAGCGAAGAGGCTAGACAAATAATCGAGAATCTCGTTATTCGTCGCGAAGCAAAAAAGGGTGAGCAATTGATTGTCGATGGACAGATATGCACACACATGATTCTTGTGGGAAAAGGAATGGTGAGACAATACTATTTCAAAAACAAGAAAAAAGATGTAACCGAACACTTCTCGTACGAAGGGTGTATCGTCATCTGCTTGGAAAGTACATTGAAGCAAGAGCCAACACACTTACTTGCCGAGGCCATTGAAGATTGTGTGCTTTACTATCTACCCTACCAAGCTTTGCTCGAAGCGGCCGAAAAATCGTGGGAGATAAATATCTTCTACCGAAAGATTTTGGAATATTCGCTCATCACCTCGCAAAAGAAAGCAGATGGATGGCGATTTGAAACAGCTCACGAACGCTACGAACGCTTGTGGCGCGAACATCCGGAGATTGTGAAACGAGCACCATTAGCACACATTGCATCGTACTTGCTCATGTCGCCCGAAACCTTGAGCCGAGTACGTGCAGGAATATTATAACTACAGAATATAACTTATATATAATATGCAAGGAAAGTTTTTTGTTATCGAAGGATTGGACGGATGCGGAAAATCTACCCAATTGGAATTGCTAAAAAATCTATGCGCCCAACAAGGCGTTGCCTATAAGTATATCCACTTCCCTATGTTGAATCAAGGTGTTTACGGCACGTTGATTGCCGAGTTTCTACGTGGTGAGTTTGGCACATTAGAACAAGTACATCCCAAATTGGTAGCTTTACTATTTGCTGGTGACCGCATGGAACATATCAACACTATCAAAGAATGGCTTGATGAGGGTTATTGCGTCTTGGCCGACCGCTATGTGTATTCGAACATCGCTTTCCAATGTGCAAAGTTGGATGATGAAGCAGAGAAAACACGATTGAAGGAGTGGATTCTTGACTATGAATTCAACACCAACCTCCTGCCCCATCCCAATCGTAGTTTCTTCTTGAATGTACCATTCAGCCATGTAGAGAAATCGTTGAGCAATGCGCGTACAGGCAATGACCGCGATTATTTGAATGGCAAACAAGATATTCACGAAGCTTCGTTGCACTTCCAACGCAATGTATACAACGAATATTGCAAGCTACTAAACGAGCAAGACGACTTGATACAAATAGATTGCTTCGACACGAATGGTAACTTCTTGCCGAAAGAGGAGATTCATCAAAAGATTGCAAACGCTATTCGTTGAACAGAAGTTTACAATCGCGTTTAGCGGCCTCCTTTGTCCAATCTTCGGGAATAAATTTCCATTGATTTAGCGCACGAGGATTGATGTGTTGATGCTCTTGGATATACTCCATTAAATAGTAGCGTAAATCTTTGGTAGTGGCCGCCAACATACGGCTTTGCAACTCGTTTTTCGACAAGCCGGCACCTTTGGTTATCAGTTCACCACCACCATTGCCTCGATAGGAATTCATAGCTACCGTATAATAGGATTCTTCATCGAATGGAGTGCCATCGGCTAAGTGGTAAATCGTAACCTTCTCGCCTTCGGGCTTCGTTACATCTACCGTATAGATAATACCTGCCGCCGAATCGTAATTGAAACTACTATTTTGGAAACGATAGCGCTCTTTACCTTGATATACATCTTTTCTTATAAGTAGCAAATGGTCGGACGGAGAGGTCATTTGATTTGTCCAAAGTGCATACGACATTTCGAGCAAGTTTTTCAACTCTTTTCCTTGCAAGCGCATGGTGTAAAGCATATTTTCATACTTATACAAATTGAACATATCGCCAACCGTAATATCGCCTTGCGCAATGGAAGCATCGAATGATAATGGTGCGGCCAACGAAATTTGCGCCCCACTTATTGCCAATTGCAAGGAGTGAATCAAATCGACAAAAGCTGAAGAGCCAAAATAGGCATCGCGCGTAGTGATTGTTTGCGAGATATTTCCTATCTTCTTGGAAACGAATTCAGACACGATGCTTTCTTCTTCTTTAAATTCATCCATAAACACTTGGGATACCTCGAAATCGTCCATCGAAACAACACGTCCATTGATGGTTTTATCAATTAATTTCTTTCCTTTTTTTACGATGGTAAGTTCTACTTCGGCTACATAATTTCCCAAATTTGCAGGATTGAGTAACAATACCGAATCGCCTTGTACGTTAGCTACTTTGCGCGATTCGATCATATGGTCGTGTCCCATCAATACAACATCAAATCCAGGTACATTCACCGCAACCTCTACTGATGCATTTTCGCGATATGCATCGCCCAATGTATGTGCATTTTGTCCGGCATGGAAAAGACCGACAATCACATCCGGTTTCTCTTTCTTACGAATTACCTCCATCCAATGGCGAGCGGTTGTTTCCATGTCATCGAAGCGCAATCCTTGCCAAAGGGATTCGGCAAGCCATATAGGTATAGCAGGAGTTATCATCCCCAATACGGCTATCTTCACACCATCGCGTTCGTAAACGGCATAAGGCTCAAAGAATGGTTTTTCGGTGGATGTATCTATAATATTAGCGCCCAATACGGGAAAATTACAATCGGATGCCCAGCGTTCGAACACCGCACGCCCAGTTTCTATATCATGATTTCCTAGATTTGCCGCATCGAACTTCATGAAATTCAACATCTCGGCGGCCAGATGCGTTGATAAAGTATCTATGAAGTTGTAATAGTATGCTGAAGGTTGACCTTGTAGCAAATCGCCATTTTCGAATAGCAACAGGTTATCTCCATACTCGGCTCGTTGTGCTTGCAAATAAGAATGAATGCGTGCAAAACTTCCCGATGAAGGCGTATCCTTCATATAGTCGTAAGGAAAATAATTTCCATGAATATCACTTGTTTGTACAAGTTTTATGGCTACTTCACGTTGAGATGAAGCGCACGAAACAGAGATAAATAAAAGGATAAAAAGTGATAATGCTATCGATAATGTTCTCATTTTGCAGTATTTTCTTTGTGTTTATAATGGATGAGTAAAAATAACACATGTACCTTCAGTATAAGTTGGATCGACCCAAATCCTACCGCCCCACTTTTCTACCGTGAGTTGACAAATAGGTAATCCTAAACCTGAACCTTGTTTATAGTCATCTACCTTAACAAATCGCTCGAAAATCTTTGTTTGCATCTCCAAAGGAATGCCACAACCTGTGTCTTTTACCATAAATTTCACTTCGTCCGATTCAGCTATTATTTGTAGCTTAATAGTACCTCTTTCGGTAAATTTATCGGCATTGGAAAGTTG
>JAGBWA010000072.1 GCA_017630035.1 Bacteroides sp. | reverse complement strand
TAATAATTTGGGGTTCATCTTTGGAAGTATGAAAGTGCCCCTCAAAATTTGCTGTAACGTTTGTAACGTTCGTAACGCTTCTATTCGTTTTGATAGTGTACTAAACAACTCAACTTAGATAGTACACTACATAAATAAATTGTTAAATTACTTCGTAAACAAATCAATCGTCTGCTGAATTTCGTGCTGACACACGGGGCAATAGACATCCACCGTATGGAACCAGTTCATCATGCAATTGGGCCAAGGGCGATAGACGGTTTTCTCCAAATAGCCGGCACCTTCGTACACGCCAAGCTGCCAAGGTTTCTTGGGGTTGTATAGCTCGGCATTCGGACTGTTGGGGTTGAACTTATCGCCATCTTCGCGCTTCACAGGCTCGTATTTGCCATTCATCAAGGAATACCAGCTCTTCGCTTCCAGGTTGGTCAGCGTAGTGATGTTAGGTTCCCAAGGCTCAACGTTGGGGAAGTAGAGGTCGCTCATATCGGAACCGCCCACATACTCATCGCCCAAGCCTACGAACAAATGGCCAAACTCGTGGCTATAGGTCTTGCGGGTAGAGGGACCGGGAATGTTGGCCGCACTGATGCCGTAGAAGTTGTAAATGCCTCCGCCACCATACTTTTGCGAATTGGTTAGGATATAGATGATTTCGTAGGGCACGCACGAAGCTACGTCGAGAATGGCCTGATAGTCTTCTATCATTTGATAGCGTTCGGAGTCGAAGGTGTAGTAATGGGCATTCAAGGCGGTGTTGCGCCAAAGGTGTTCACCGGGGATAGATACGCCCGCTTCTTGGCTGGGTGTCCACACGGCACGAATGTTAAAGTTGTTGCGATTTTCGCTATAGGGCGCATAGCTGAAAAAGTCGTCGGCAAAGCCCTTGCACGCATCGATAAAGGCTTGCTTGTTGGCTTCGGTATAGCCCTCGGCTATCAACACTATATCTACGCGCTTGGCCGGATTGCCGGTGTAGTGTACATCGAAGGTTTCGTAAGCGGGTTTGGCCTTACGGACGAAGTAGCTATCCACATCAATGTCGTAGCTAAATTTCTTCACAAACTTACCGGTGTTGTTTTGACGGGTATAGAACTCGATGATTACATCGTTCTTGGGATAAGGAAAGGTTACACCTTCGGGCATAGCCTTGCTTGTCTGCTTGGCTTCGGGGGTGCATGCCCATTCGGCAAACAGGGTGCTGTATCCGCGTTGGTAGATAACCTTGCCGCTGGCCTTGTCTATCAGTTTGAAGAGGTGATTACCCATTTCGCGGTCATCCACCAAATAGTGCTTATTGCCTGCCCAATAGGGTTCTTCTATCACTTCGTCGAAGAAGAAATACTCCGAACGTGCATCGCCGGCATGGTAATAGTCGAAACGCATGGTTTTCTGCAAGAAGTAGTCGTCGAACTTCACTTGCGCACGAGCAGGAAGGATGGTTATCAGCAACAATAGTGCCGAGAATAATAGGTTAGCTTTCATAAATATTCTGTTTGGTAAAGTAAATGTTTGCTTATTGGGGTGTAAAGATAAGCAAAAAAGAATATTTGCAACAAGCAATAGCATTTTTTCGATTTTTTATGCGCAGTTTATTAAAAAAATAACTATCTTTGTATGTTAATAAGAAAATGCAACTATTTATTCATAAACAATCTGTAAACATGAAACAAATCACTAAAACTATTCTACTGTGCCTTGCTCTTTTGATGATGGGCATGAGTGCATCGGCCCAAGGCTTGAAAGCTTTTAAGCTACGCAACGGCCTTTCGGTTTTCATTTGGGAAGATGAATCGAAACCCGACGTATTCGGTTTGGTGGGCGTGCGTGCCGGTTCTATCAACGAGCCAAGCGACTATACCGGATTGGCCCACTACCTGGAGCATGTAATGTTCAAGGGTACAACATTGATTGGATCGCTGGACTGGGCGCAAGAAGAGCCTCTTTACAAGGAAATCATTGCCAAGTACGACCTTTTGGCGGCCGAAACCGACCCTGCCAAGCGCCAAGCACTGAGCAAAGAGATTAACGAACTGAGCGTAAAAGCCGGTGAATTTGGTTTGCCCAACGAATACTCTAACTTGATGGAAAGCATCGGTGCTACGGGCGTAAATGCCGGTACAAGCTACGACTATACCTACTACCACAGCAGTTTCCCTCCTTACCAAGTGAACAAGTGGTTGGAGATTTCGTCGCAACGCTTCTTGAACCCCGTGTTCCGCTCGTTCCAATCGGAGTTGGAGAATGTGTACGAAGAGTACAACCGCTCGCAAGACAGCGAATCGAGCAAGCAAAGCGAGTTTATGCTGAAGCAAGTATTTGCTGGACACCCCTACTCGCGCTCTATCATCGGTTTGCCCGAACACTTAAAGAACCCACAACTGAGCAAGTTGATGGAGTTTTACGAAACATGGTATGTGCCCGAAAACATGGTACTTGTATTGGTGGGTAACATCAAAGCACAACAAGTGGTGTCGCGCATCAACGCCAGCTTCGGACGATTGGCCGCCAAGCCTATGCCCGAACGCATTCAATACCCCGACCTCGACATCAAGGGACGCACAGAATACACCCTGAAGCATGGTAGCTATCCACAATTGTACCTCATCTACAAAGGCGTACCTGCTGGTCACCCAGACGAAGATGCCTTGGACATTGCCATGTCATTGCTGAACAACGGTAACCAAACCGGTACTATCGACAAGTTGGTGCTTGATGGTGAAATCAGCGACGGAGGAGCCGGAACAATTGCCTTCCGCGAACAAGGCCGTTTGTTGGTGAACTGTATTCCACTTTACGACGAAAACCAACGTCGTTATGCTTCGAACAAAAGCACCGAAAAACGCACATTAGAGGCTATCCAAAAGATTGCCAACGGCGAATTCGAAGAGTGGAAAATCGAAGCCATCAAGAATGAAATGTGTCGCCGTTTCGACTTGATGATGGAAGACAACGAATCTATTGGCAACTTGCTGATGAACGCCTTCTACAACGAGCAAGACTTGGAAGAAGTTTTGAACTACAAGGATAAGATTATGGCTATCGGCATTGAAGACATTAAGCGCGTAGCCAAACAATACTTGAATAACGACTTCATTGCCATCCACATTGAGCAAGGCAAGGACAGCAAGGGCGAAAAGATTGAAAAGCCTGGCTACAAACCTGTAGAACCACCTGTGGGCAAACAATCGCTCTACGCCACTCAGTTCAAGAACATGCCAATGGGCAAGATGGAAGAGAAATTCATCGACTTCAGCGACGTGCAAGTGCGCCAACTGAACGACCACTCGAAGATGTACTATACACCTAACACTGAAAACAACATCTTCCAACTGGTGGTGCAATATGGTGTGGGAACACAAGAGATGCCTAAACTTGGCATTGCTGCCAGCCTGATGAACAATGCCGGTGTAATGGGTGCCTATAAGCCACAAGAGTTGAAAGAGGAATTGAGCAAGCTCAATGCTACTTGCCAAGTAACAGCCGATGACAACTACTTGTACATCATCATGCAAGGCTACGAAGAAACATTGCCCGACGTTTGCCGCTTGGTTTCAAGACAAATCTTGATGCCCGAACCCGACGAAAAGCAGCTGAACCGCCAAAAGAGTATGCTCATCAGTAACCGTTTGATTCGTACAGAGAACGTGAGCGCACTGAATTCGGCTTTGCAAGAATACTTGATGTATGGCGAAAATTCGGAATACCTGACCGAGTTGACCGACAAAGAGGTTTACTACATGGATATTGCTTCGCTGAAGGGCGACCTTACCCGTGCGGCCAACTACGAAGCTAAAATCTTCTATACCGGCACACTGCCTTTCGACGACGCTTACACCATCCTGAGCCAAAACCTTCCGTTGGTGGCCAACGAGCGCCCAAGCAACTCGCCACAAGTGAGAGAGATGGCCAAAGCAACCGAAAACACTATCTTCTTCTTGCCTAACAACGATGCCGAACAAGCACAAATCCACTTCTACTTGCCTATGCAAGCAGCCGACAAGAAGGACGATGTGTTGCGCGATGCCTTCAACCAATACTTTGGTATTGGCTTCACCGGATTGGTAATGAACGAAATTCGTGAAAAGCGCTCGATGGCCTACACAGCTTATGCACATGCCTCTACACAAGGCATCAGCAACAAAGCAAGTTGCTTGGTTGGCTACATCGGCACACAAAACGACAAGGCCAACGAAGCCGTAGAGGTGTTCATGGGATTGATAAACGATATGCCCGAATATAGCGACCGTATAGACAACATTAAGAGCTACTTGCGCCAAGAGGCACTTACCTCTCACCCTAGTTTCCGCAGCAAGGCTATGAGCTTGGTTAGCCTAGAACTGATGGGCTACACCGACGACCCTGCCAAAGAAAACTTGGCTAAGATTGATGCGCTTACTTTCGAGGACATCGTGAAATTCTACAAGGAAAACATCCAAGGCAAGCCCTATAGAATTGCTATCATGGGCAACCCTAAGATGATTGACTTGAAAGCGTTGGAAAAGTTTGGTAAAGTAGTGAAACTTAGCGAAAAGCGTTTGTTCAATAGCAAGGATAAGCTATTCTAAACAGCTTGTACAAATAACCATTGAAAGGTGTTCTGCTCAGCGCGGGACACCATTTTTTATTCGTCGTGTCCCGTAAGAATGGGCAAGGAAATTTTGTATTTCACCGCAATAACACGGATTACGAACACTACCATGCCGCCAACAACCGAACTAACATAGGCTGTACATCCGAAATGATGGCACAAACAATAGACAATGCCACCCAGCACACAAGCCATAGCGTATATCTCTTTGCGGAATATCAGTGGGATTTCGTTAATAAACACATCGCGCAACACACCACCAGCAGCACCCGTCATTCCACCCATGATAATGGCAACCCAATAGGGGAAACCCAACGACAAGCTACGCTCGGCTCCTACCACCGTGAACAACGCCAAACCAATGGTGTCGAAGATAAAGAATGTGTTGTTCAGATGAATCAAATACTTGCCAAAAAGGATTACCCACAACAACGCCAAACCGGTACACACAAGATAGCTGGGGTCGCCCATCCAAGCAGGCGTAACATCGAGCAAAACATCACGGATTGTTCCACCACCAATAGCCGTAACAAAACCAACAACATACGCACCAAACCAATCGAAGCGTTTGGCCGAAGCAAGACGAATGCCACTGATGGCAAAGGCAAATGTACCAATAAAGTCGAGTATTTGAACAAAAGTAGGCATAATCAATTCATTAAATTGCCGCAAAGAAACAAATATTATTTGATTTAATGGATACTTAACAAGCGAAATTCGTAACTTTGTCGCTCGAAATATGCTATAAATAATGAAACAACGATTATTAAACTACATACTAACAACCATTCTCATCCTATTTTGTTCACTGAACGCATCGGCACAGATTTCGGGTGTGGTAACAGATTCGCTGACCAACGAACCGATAATGTACGTCATCGTGCAATACGAAGGCGAAGGTGTGGGCACCGTGACCAACGCTGATGGTGAATACGAAGTGGAGGTTCTACCCGGATGGAACGAACTGACCTTTTCCAGCATTGGCTATAAGACCAAAAAGATAAAGTTCAAGAACGGAACAAAAACCATCAATGTAAAGTTGCAAGAGGACGATATCATGCTCTCGGAAGTGACGGTGAAGCCACAGAAAGAGCACTACTCGCGCAAGAACAACCCTGCCGTAGAGTTTATGCGCAAGGTAATAGCCAACAAGAAGAAACAGAACTTAGAGAACAACGACTTCTATCAGTACCAAAAGTACGAGAAGATGAAGATGTCCATGAACAATGTCACCCCCGACAAGATGGAAAAGGGCATCTATAAAAAGTTTGCTTTCTTCAAGGACCAGGTAGAAGTGTCGGAAAAGACCGGCAAAATGATTCTACCCGTATCCATCAAGGAAACCGTATCGAAACACATCTATCGCAAAGACCCTAAAAGCGAAAAGACCATTATAGAGGGTATGAACTCTACCGGTATTGAGGAGTTCTTCAGCACGGGCGATATGCTGGGCACTATCTTGAAGGATGTATTCTCCAACATAAACATCTACGACGACGACATTCGTTTGTTGCAACGCCGCTTCGTTAGCCCCATTGGACGAGGAGCCATCAGTTTCTACAAATACTACTTGATGGACACACTGATGATAGACGACAAAGAGTGTATTCACCTATCGTTCGTGCCACAAAACTCTCAAGACTTTGGGTTTACCGGACACATCTACGTGGCTCGCGATTCTACTTACGGCGTGAAGCGATGCACCATGAACTTACCCAAGAATACGGGCGTGAACTTTGTGGAAAACATGGATATTATCCAAGAGTTCGAGCAATTGCCCGATAGTAGCTGGGTGCTGACCGATGACGACATGACCGTAGAGTTGGCCTTTATCAAAGGTACACAGGGCGTGGAGGTGCAACGCATAACCAAGTACAACGACTATAACTTCGACGAGATAGAGAACCGCTTGTTCCGTCTGAAGGGCGATGTAGTGAAAGAGGCCAATATGCTGGGCAAGAGCGATGAATATTGGGCCGAAGTGCGCCATGTGCCCCTAACCAAACAAGAGAGCACAATGGACATCTTCATGAACCGCATCGAGCAGATTCCTGGTTTTAACTATGTTATCTTTGGTGCCAAGGCGCTGATAGAAAACTTTGTAGAAACCGGCAAGAAAAGCAAGGTGGACATCGGACCTATCAACACCATGATTACCAGTAACTATGTGAATGGAACACGTTTCCGCCTTAGCGCTATGACAACAGGCAATCTGCATCCGCATTGGAGCCTAAGTGGTTATGGAGCATACGGAACCAAGGATAAGAAATGGTTCTATTCAGGCGAATTGGCCTACTCGTTCAACAAGCGCGAACATGTGCTTTGGGAATTTCCGAAACATTACGTTAGCTTTGAATACACCTACGATGTTACTTCGCCTATGGATAAATTCTTGAACACAGACAAGGATAATATGTTCGTAGGTATGAAGTGGACCACCGTGGATCAGATGTCGTACACACGCGATGCAACCATCAACTACGAACTAGAAACACAAAGCGGATTCTCAATAAAAGCCATGGCACGACGACGCAACGACGAGCCTACCGGTAGCTTGCAATATTGGAAGAACAATGGCCCTATGCCAGGCATAAAAGGTGTGGGAAACACGTTTGTAAAGGATATTACAACCACCGAGTTGAGCGCAACACTACGTTGGGCACCGGGCGAAACGTTTGTAAACTCTAAGCAACGCCGCATACCAGTGTCGCTCGACGCTCCTATCTTTACGCTTTCGCACACCATTGGCTTGAAAGATGTGTTGGGCGGTGAATACAATTTCAACCTTACCGAAGCAAGCATTCGCAAACGTTTTTGGTTTAGTTCATGGGGAAAATTAGACGTAACAGCCCGCGCCGGTGCGCAATGGAATGTAGTTCCCTTCCCCTTGCTCAACTTGCCAATGGCCAACTTGTCGTACATTACCCAACAGAACGAATCGTTTGCACTTATCAACAACATGGAGTTCTTGAACGACCGCTATGCATCGTTGGCACTGACCTACGACATGAATGGAAAACTACTCAACCGCATTCCGCTCATCAAAAAACTGAAATGGCGCGAAGCATTCCGCCTCCGCACCTTGTGGGGAACGTTGACCGACAAGAACAACCCATACAAAAGTGCTAACCCTAACTTGTTTATCTTCCCCATGCGCGATGGTATGCCAACAAGTTTCATCATGGATAGAAACAAGCCATACGTTGAAATCAGTTTGGGTATCTATAACATCTTCAAGCTATTACACGTGGAGTATGTTCGTCGTTTGACTTATACCGAAGTGCCCAATGCACAAATCCACGGCATTCGTTTCATGGTGCTAACGATATTTTAAGTAGTCAAGTAGTGAGTAGTTAAGTTGTCAAATAGAATAGATAGGCATAAATCATAAATCAAAAATCATAAATCATAATGGCCCCATTAGCAGAAAGATTACGTCCCAAGACACTCGATGAATACATTGGTCAAAAGCACCTTGTAGGTCCCAATGCCGTGCTGCGCAAAATGATTGATAGCGGACGCATCTCCTCGTTCATCCTTTGGGGGCCTCCGGGAGTGGGCAAAACCACACTGGCGCAAATCATTGCCAACAAACTGGAAACACCATTCTACACGTTGAGTGCGGTAACGAGTGGCGTAAAGGATGTGCGCGATGTGATAGAACGAGCCAAAAGCAACCGTTTCTTTTCGCAAGCTAGTCCCATTCTGTTTATCGACGAAATTCATCGCTTCAGCAAGTCGCAACAAGACTCTTTATTGGGAGCCGTAGAACAAGGAGTCGTAACCTTGATTGGTGCTACAACCGAGAATCCTTCGTTCGAAGTGATTCGCCCATTGCTATCGCGTTGCCAGCTCTACGTTTTGAAATCGTTAGAGAAGGAAGACCTTACGGAATTATTGGAACGCGCCATCAAGACAGATTTAGTGCTGAAAGAGAAAGAAATAGAGCTAAAAGAGACTGCTGCCATGCTCCGTTATAGCGGTGGCGATGCGCGCAAACTACTCAATATTTTAGAGCTGGTCGTTAGTTCTGAATCGGAGCAAAAGGTAGTTATCACCGACGAATTGGTGACCGACCGCTTGCAACAAAACCCATTGGCCTACGATAAAGATGGCGAAATGCACTACGACATCATCTCGGCCTTCATCAAATCCATTCGCGGAAGCGACCCCGACGGAGCCATCTATTGGTTGGCACGCATGGTAGAGGGCGGCGAAGACCCTGCCTTCATTGCCCGCCGTTTGGTTATCTCGGCAGCCGAAGATATTGGTTTGGCAAACCCCAATGCCCTACTCTTGGCCAACGCATGTTTCGATACCATTATGAAGATTGGTTGGCCCGAAGGACGTATTCCGTTGGCCGAAACTGCCATCTACTTAGCCACCAGCCCGAAGAGTAACTCCGCCTATATGGCCATTAACGATGCGCTTGGTTTGGTGCGCGAAACAGGCAATCTACCCGTTCCGCTACACTTGCGCAACGCTCCCACAAAGCTAATGAAAAATTTGGGCTATTCGGACAACTACAAATATGCCCACGACTACCCTGGTCACTTCGTGCGCCAACAATTCCTACCCGACGACATTAAGAACCAACCCATTTGGCACCCACAAGAGAATGCCGCCGAGCAAAAGCACAAAGAGCGCATGCAACAACTGTGGGGAAAGGAACGTTTTTAATTGATAATATAGAAATATGAAAATAGTTGTATTAGACGGTTATGCAGCGAATCCTGGCGATTTAAGTTGGGAGGGATTAGAGGCTTTGGGTCAGTGTGTGGTGTATCCACGTACCAGTGCCAACGAGCTATTGGAGCGTGCGGCTGATGCAGAGATATTGCTAACCAACAAGGTGATAATAAATAAGGAGGCAATGGAGGCGTTGCCCCAACTGAAATATATTGGTGTGTTGGCCACTGGCTATAACGTGGTGGATGTTGAAGCTGCACGCGAACGCGGCATTGTGGTGACAAACATTCCGGCATATAGCACGCCATCGGTGGCACAAATGGTGTTTGCCCACGTCTTGAACATCACGCAACGAGTGGGCCACTATGCCGACGAGGCACGCCAAGGTGTATGGACTGCTTGCCAAGACTTTAGCTACAGCAACACGCCCTTGTGGGAGCTACAAGGCAAGAAAATTGGTATCGTAGGATTGGGAAATACCGGATACAACACGGCACGCATTGCCATTGGGTTTGGCATGAAGGTGTATGCCTATACCAGCAAAAGCCGTTTACAATTACCGCCCGAAATTCGTAAGGTAGAGCTTGACGAACTATTTGCGACATGCGACATCGTAAGCTTACATTGTCCGCTCACGGCAGATACCCACCACTTGGTAAACGAAAGCCGCCTGAAGCTAATGAAGCCTACGGCTATATTGATAAATACAGGTCGCGGTCCGTTGGTGGACGAGCAAGCACTGGCCGACGCATTGAACAACGACACCATCTATGCAGCCGGTGTGGATGTGCTCAGCACCGAACCGCCCACTGCCAACAATCCATTGCTCAGCGCCAAGAACTGCTTCATTACCCCACACATTGCTTGGGCCACCAAGGAGGCACGCCAACGCTTACTGCAAATTGCTTGCGACAACGTAGAACAATTTATTAAAAACAAGCCGATAAACGTAGTTAGCAAATAGTTACTAGTGACTTGCTACTAGCATAAATCGGGAAAAAGTAAATCAGAAAAATGGGGAAAGCAGAAGCCAAAGGCCTATTTAAAATTATTTGGTTTGTTATCATACTGATACTGACTATTATTACCATAGCTGCAGCGTTTAGCGGATATCTGCACCCAGCAGATTCGAAACTGATGTCGCTCTTAGGCATGGCGCTTCCCGTTTTGGTGCTTGTAAACATCATTGTCTTGCTCATCACTATATACAAGCGGAGCATCTTTTGGGGATTGCCGCTATTAGCGTTGCTGATGAGTTGGAACTTCATTGGCAGCATGGTTCAACCACGATTGCGTGGAGAACTGCCCCAAGATACCGATGGCCTACTGACCGTTGCAACCTACAATGTACACGGCTTTGGCAACGAAATACGCGGATACTCGTGCCGACAGATTGCGCAATACATGAGCAAGGAGCAGGCGGATGTGCTCTGCTTCCAAGAATTCCGCGACAACAAGGAATTTACGATGGACCACATCAAAGAGACCTTGGCCGAATGGCCCTATTTCTACATACCAAACAAGGAAGAGGCGAAAGGTAAATTGCCCATAGCTATCTTCAGCCGATACCCCATCGCCGACACCCAATACATTACCTACCCCGGTAGCAGCAATTGCAGCATGGTGGCAGACATTCAAATGGGCGAACAGACCATCCGGGTTATCAACAACCACTTGCAAACAACCAACATCACCCAAAAGCGCAAAAAGTGGGAAAAAGAGTTGGCTACAGACGAAACCAATCGCGAGGTAGAGGCTATGGAAGATGCTGCCGAAACACTGCATGGCAACTTGGTGAAGCGTGCCGAGCAGACAGATATTCTTTGCCGATTGATAGAGGAAAGTCCCTACCCCATAGTGCTATGTGGCGACTTGAACTCCCTGCCATCGTCGTACACCTACCGTCGCTTTTCCTCCCTGCTGAAAGATGGTTTCAAGACCTGTGGCAATGGCTATATGTACACCTATCGCAACGGTAAGCATCTGTTCCGCATAGACTACCTATTCCATAGCGAAGCACTGGAAGGCGTGCGCTACTTCTCGCCCGACATGGAACTTTGCAGCGACCACAATCCGGTTATTATG
>JAGBWA010000071.1 GCA_017630035.1 Bacteroides sp. | reverse complement strand
TGAAGGTAAGGAAATCTTCAAGCTTATTGCACAAGACCTTAAGGATGCTGTAGCTATCATGCCTTCATATACTTACGATGGTTGGTCAAAACTTGCTTGGGGTAAGGTAAGCCGTTGGGCTGCTGAAACTTTGTTGGCTCGTGTTTACTTGTTCTACACAGGTTTCTATGGCGCAACTGAAGTTCCTTGTACAGAAGAAGGCGTTACGCTTACAAAGACTGATGCAATCAACGCAGTTGAAGATATCATCAAGAACTCTGGTCACTCACTTCTTGCTGACTACCGTTCACTTTGGGCTTATGCTAACCAATGGACTGCTAAGGACTATGAGTATGTAAATAAGGATCAAGATATTCTTGATGCAGATGGTGAAGTTATCGGTACATTGCCTGCACTTACTGATGCTACTTACTACAAAGAAATCAATCCTGAAGTTATTTTGGCTATCAACTTCAACTATCAACCAGCTTGGACAAACCAACTTCACTTGACAAACCAATATGCATTGTTCTTCGGTATCCGTGCAGATGCTAACAACGATGCTGACCCTCGCTACTTCGTTAGCACTGAGGCTGACCAACATCCATCGGTTTATCCATTCGGTGGTGGTTGGGGTGTAGGTCCTGTTAACCCAGGTCTCTACCGTTCATACGAAGAAGGTGACATCCGTCGCGATGCTTCTATCATCGATATGTCTGGTCTCGATCCTAACACATTCTCTGCAGGTGTTGAGTTGACAATGTTCCACAACAAGAAGATTACTGCTGTTCGTTCTGAAGGTGGTGTAAAACGTTCTTGGACACTCTCTAAGCGTGGTTCTTCTGAAACTGGTAACTACCAAGCATCTCACACTCAACCTCTCGTACTCTATCGTTTGGCTGACGTATATTTGATGCACGCTGAACTTACTCAAACTAACACTTACATGACTCCTATCCGTGAACGTGCTGGTCTTGCAGAAGTTCCTTATACTCTTGAAAATCTTAAGAGAGAACGTCGTCACGAATTGGCATTCGAAGGTGTTCGTTGGGATGACCTCCGTCGTTGGGGTGATGTAGAAACTGAACTTCCTAAGATGTATGGCGAACCTCTCTTCAACGAAGGTGCTGCAAGCTCATTCCAACAAGTTGGTGATGGTATTGTTAAGCGTTACCAAGATACTAAGGGTGGTTTCTACCGTATTCCACAAGGACAAATCAACCTCTCTGCTGGTAAG
Source organism: Bacteroides sp. (assembly GCA_017630035.1). Classification (GTDB taxonomy): domain Bacteria; phylum Bacteroidota; class Bacteroidia; order Bacteroidales; family Bacteroidaceae; genus Bacteroides. Next base: position 4,319 of record JAGBWA010000071.1, on the reverse strand, counting down.
TACAAACAAAATCCAGGTTGGGAAGGTACTCAAGGATTCTATTCAGGAACTTAATGATAGTCTTATCCGCATCCCTCCTTTCGGGGAGGGATGTACAGAGACTTCAATTATTATCTAAATAAACTAAATTGAATACAATGAAAAAGATATTTTTAGCATTGACAATTCTTGCTGGCATCTCTTTTGTGTCTTGCGACCCAATCGAAGACGATTTCGCAGCACCAAAGAGTGTTACAGAAGAAACATTTGATGTAACAGCCAAGACTATTTTCATGACCGATGAAAATGGTGCTGAATATGCTGTTGGCATTATTGAAAACCATAGTCCAATTCCAAGTTGGATTGAATATAACGTACCCGATTTCAATGATGAAACTTGTATTTCAGGTATTAAGAACGGTTGTTCGGTAGTTCTTCGTGCAGAAGGCGATAACCGCTTCATCGTTCACGGTATCAACCCTGATGGTTCTGAAGTAGTTAAGGAAGTATTTGCAAATTGTCCTGTTGGCAAGCGCAAAGCTGTCCTCCCTTCACTCGAAAACATCGTATGGGAACCAGTTAGAACAAAAGAAGATGGTTCTCCTTGGTATCCAAAAATTGAAGACTGGGCTACTCCAGAAGCTCGTTTCTCTGATGGCGAAGGTGTTATGGGTAAGTGGACTGCAGTTGACTATGATGCTAAGATGAAGGATAAGAACGTCTTTATCGAATTTGATAAGCCTTGGACTGGTAACCTCATCATTATGACTGGTTGGTGGACTGAACAACAAGCTCCACTTTCAGGTGATGGTGTAACTAAGACTTGGAAGGTATATATGAGTCCTGCTTTGATTAATGCTTGCCACGATCAAGATTGGGCTATCCGTGGTGATGGTGGTATCTCAGCTCAAGACCTTCACATCGTTAAGATGTACACACTTTTGGAACTCTAATATCCAAAATAGAGCTCTTCAATAGGTAAGAGTATAAATAAGAGCAGATCTCATTTTGAGGTCTGCTCTTTTACTAAATTTGGATGTAGAGACGTCTCATTGAGGCGTCTCTGTAAACAACCGGCTATGAGACACCATAATATGACGTCTCTACTAATGCATCGACTAATCATCACCCGTAGGGGAGGTGGTAGGTTTATATTTTTAGCAAAAAATAACAACAGCATTCATGAAGAAGTATTCCAAACTAATCATCTCGTTAGTAATTGGCATTGCCGTATTCTTGTTCTGGGCATTCCCTTTTAGAGCAGCCTTGAACTATCACGAAGAGTTTCAGTTGTTTCTCATAGACGACGACTACCTGCTTACGCATCTGCAAGAAGCGGGAGGTATATCCGTATATCTATCGGAAGCATTAGTGCAGTTTTATAATAATTTCTGGATAGGTGCAGCCATACTCGGAGTGGAGTTTATGTTGATATACCTCCTTTCAGCAGGCATCATTAAGAAACTGCCACCATTTAAGGGCAACTTCCTATTGCCATTTCTTCCGGTTGCTGCTCTTTGGATACTGATAGGCGATTACAATGTGATGCATTCGCTTATCATGGCAGTGTTGTTGGTGTTGCTGTTGGTTTATATCATGTTGTGCATTTGCAGGACAATACCTACTCGCATAGTAGGATTGGTAGTGGTATCACCACTGCTTTGGTGGATGTGCTGGACATCGCATTACCGTTATCCTGGCTTCTTTGCACAGATAGAGACAATCTACGATAGCAGTGTGTATGAAGTTTTGGAATACGATATGCTTGTACGAGCAAACAAGTGGGATGCTATTATAAAGAAAGCTCAACAGAAAACCCCAAATTCGCCCAACACCGTTTGCGCTACCAATCTTGCGCTTGGCATGACGCACAAGTTGCTTACACATGGACAAAAGTTCAATCGTTATGGTGTAGATGGGCTATTACCTAAGTTCGACCACAATCCTTTCCTTACACTTACCATTGCCGAAACCTTCCTACAACTTGGAATGGTGAATTCGGCACAACGCATGTATTTCGAGGCAATGGAGGCCATTCATAACCGCAACAAAAGTACACGTTGTTTACGACGTTTGGCAGAAACAAACATCGTAAACGGTCAATACGAAGTAGCGAAGAAGTATTTGCGCATCCTCGAAAAAACGGTCTTCTATCGTAATTGGGCACAAAGAACCATGAAACTGATAGATGGGGGAGAGGAAGCTATCGAAACAAACGGATTGTACAAACACTTACGCAACGTTGCCCTTGAAGAAGATTTCTTGTATAACGACGTTGAGTTGATAGACCGTGTATTTGGTTACCTCTTTGTACACAATCCAAGCAACTACATGGCCATGCAGTATATGATGTTCTATGCAGCACTCGAGGGAAATGTCGAGAAGTATAGTGCCTATTATAATGTAGTGAAGAAATATAACCCAACTGCAGAAGTTCCAAAACTTAAGATGCAGCCTAACCGATAAAGATATATGAAAGCAAAACTATATACACTGCTCGCAATCTGCCTTCTTTGTGCTTGTACGCAAAAGCCCGAGAACGTAACCGTAGTAAACACCTTGCCTACGATATTCCCCGATTATACCGATGTGACGATTCCTGTAGGCATTGCACCACTGAACTTTAATGTCATTTCCGATACTCCTGTAGAATGTGTAGATGCTACTGTTACCGGTGGTAACGGGGTAACGGTACATGCAAACGGTAAATGGGCGAAGTTCGATATCGAAAGTTGGCATCAACTTTTGGAAGCAAATGCAGGTGGTAAGCTCGTGGTGTCTGTGCAAGCTAAACTAAACGGACAATGGTATAAGTACAACGACTTTACTATCTTTGTGAGCGAGCATCCGCTGGACGAGTGGGGGGTGACTTATCGTCGCATTGCTCCGGGTTATGAGGTTTATAGCTCGTTAGGTATCTATCAGCGCGATTTAAGCAATTTCGACGAGTTTTCTATTATCGACAATAAAGATTCGCATGGCATGTGCCTGAATTGCCACACTCCCAACAAAACGAATCCCGAACAATTCGTCTTCCATGTTCGTGGGGCACATGGGGCAACCATGATACAGCAAAACGGCAAGCGCGAATGGTTGCAAGCACGAAACGATGCACTTGGTGGTGCGATGGTCTATCCTTATTGGCATCCATCGGGCAAGTATTGTGCTTTCTCTACCAATCAAACCAATCAAGCCTTCCATATCGGTATGGAGAAACGCATCGAAGTGTTCGACCAGGCATCGGATGTCTTTGTGTATAATGTCGAAACCCACGAAATGGTGGTCGATACACTGCTTTCAGGCAAAGATACGTGGGAGAATGTACCCGTTTTCTCTCCCGATGGAAAGACAATGTATTACATTTCGGCTCAGAAACACGACTATCCTTTGCAATATAAGGAGGTGAAATACAACCTTTACAGCATAGCATTCGATGCCGAGACTGGTACATTTGGCAATAAGGTAGATACGGTATTCAATGCCGTTGCCATGGATAAAAGCTTGACATGGCCCAAACCGTCCTACGATGGACGCTATATGCTGTTTACACTGGCCGATTATGGCTATTTCAGCATTTGGCATAAGGAATCGGATATCTGGTTAATGGATTTGGCTACAGGCGAGGCCAAGCCGTTGGAAACGATTAATAGTGACGATGCAGAAAGCTATCATAACTGGAGCGATAACAGCCGTTGGATGCTCTTTACCTCTCGCCGAATGAATGGCTTATACTCACAACTCTTCATCGCTTCGATCGATGAAGAGGGCAATGCCACCAAGCCCTTCCTTTTGCCCCAAGAAAATCCGTTGGAATATTACGACGAAACCCTCTATTCGTTCAATGTTCCCAATTTTACGAAGGTAAAAGTTGACTTCGACCAAGCTGCAGCAGCTGATGAAATTGTTTCAGATAAGCGAATTGCGACGAAAGTACGTTGATCTGAATTTCGGTCGTAACTTAAGACCTAATTTGGTCGTAACTTAAGGCAAAGCTTGATCACTACTTATGACCAACGATTGCCATCAGTGATGCGTAATTTATGAGGTAGGTATACATAAAAAGAAAAACCCTTTAAGTTTTGCTTAAAGGGTTTTCTTGTACTCGAAGCGGGACTTGAACCCGCACAGCCACAATGGCCAAGGGATTTTAAGTCCCTCGTGTCTACCATTCCACCATTCGAGCATCCAATGGAGAGCGGAAAACGAGGCTCGAACTCGCGACCCCAACCTTGGCAAGGTTGTGCTCTACCAACTGAGCTATTTCCGCATTGTTGCTCTACTTCAATATCGTTGCTTTAACACATGTCCCTTGCCAAGGTTGGTTCCCTTTTCCATTTCTT
>JAGBWA010000015.1 GCA_017630035.1 Bacteroides sp. | reverse complement strand
TTGGAGAAAACACTCTTTTATCGCCAAGAAGCAGCTGCTTATCGTGGTTTCTTATATCGCCCCGAATTGGTGGATGCAGATAAATGGTTGGGAAATGTGAAGAAATCTATCGCACAGGAAGATAGTTATTTGGTTTCCTTGCTTGGCTTGAATCTGAGCGAGATTGTACATGCCAATCCGCAAAACAATATTGCCTTGCAATTCTATCAAGCCTATTTGTTGCTGACATTGGATTGGCAATTCATGGAAGAGTATGCCTATTGGCATCGAGCAAATCGTGAAGAACCGTTGCCCGAACGTTTCCAAGAAGCATTGGCCTCGTTGGCACAAGGCGACCCCGAGCGTTGCAAGGCATACGGAGTGGGAGAGAAGGTGATGCAACACTATCGTAACTTGCAAAGCGGACGAATGCCTTCGCACTATGGACGTTCGTATTGGAAGTATTTGTATGATCACGGAGTTAAATTTTAAGCCGAAATGAAGATGAAAAAGCTATTTATATCCCTTTGCTTACTGATTTTTGTAAGTAGTTGTTCAGAGCATATTTCCATTGCTCAATATAGTGATGAGGTTGCACCGATATATCCCGACTATTGCGATGTAACCATTCCGGCCAACATTGCTCCGTTGAATTTTATGGTAGAAACGGATGCCGACGAAACGGCCTTGTTGATAGCCGATGGCACTGATACGTTGACGATTAAAGGCGCTAAAGGCAACTTCGCTATTCCTTCGAAACGTTGGACGGAAATGTTGTCGCGCCATAAAGGCGATTCGTTAAGCTTGGTTGTATGCCGTAAAGAAGCAAACGGTTGGGTAGCTTATCGTCCATTTGCTATGCATGTAGCCAACGAACCTATCGATTCGCATTTAGCCTATCGCTTGATTGCACCTGGATATAGCCTATGGGCCAAGATGGGCATTTATCAACGCAATTTGGAAACCTACGAAGAGAAAGCTATTTATGTGAACAGAGTGGGGATGGGTAATTGTGTGAATTGTCACTCCTTTAAAATGCAGAATCCCGATCAAATGCTTTTCCATATCCGTTCGCATGGTGGCGGAACATTTGTCTATAACAATGGCGTGAAGGAGAAGTTGGATACAAAAACCGACCATACAATTTCGAACCTTGTTTATCCTTCGTGGCATGCTACAGGCAAGTATGTAGCGTTCTCGGTGAACAAAACCTTCCAATTATTTCATACCAAAGACCCAAAACGCATTGAAGTGTACGACGAGGCATCGGACGTAGTGGTTTACGATGTGGAAAAGCATGAGATTATCTCAACGCCCATCCTTAGTACGGAAGGCGGTTTTGAAACCTTCCCAACCTTCTCGCCCGATGGTAAATGGCTCTATTTCTGTGTTTCGAAAGCCGTAGAGATGCCCAACAATTATGCACAAGCACGCTATAGCTTATGCCGCACTTCGTTCAATCCGGAAACACGTCAGTTTGGCGAAGCGATAGACACGTTGTATTCGGCTGAAAAGCAAGGCGGAAGTGTGTCGTTCCCTCGCGTATCGCCCAATGGCGAATACTTGGTGTTTACGTTGAGCAATTATGGTCAATTCTCTATATGGCATAAAGAGGCCGATTTGTATTGCTTGAATTTGCAAACAAACCACTTGAAACCTTTGGCGGCATGGAATAGCGATGATACCGAAAGTTATCATTCGTGGAGTAGCAATGGCCGTTGGATGGTGTTCAGTAGCCGTAGAGATGACGGCCTATATACCCGCCCTTATATAGGCTATATGGATGCAGAAGGTAATCCCAAGAAAGCATTTATGTTGCCGCAAGAAGCCCCTAAAGATTATTATACCGAGTTGCTCTACTCGTATAATATCCCCGAATTGATAACCGGTGAAGTCGATTTGGAACCACGCGAAGTGGGCGATTGGGTGTGGAGCGACGACGTAATAAAAGTGAAGTAAAACGGACTCATAAAGGCCTATTTTAATAGGACTTTTGGCTAAAATATGCGATAAAAAGGCGTTTTTTCGCGTTTTGTAACATTGGCGAAGAATTTTGTAACGTGGTTAGTAAGCTAAAATCATTAATTTTTGCTTATTTTGTAATCTAAATAATAATATAACCATGAAACACTTCTCTGTTATGAAAAAAATGCTCATGCTTTCGTTGCTATGCGTAGTGACATCTGTTGGATTTTCGCAAAATTCAATAGCCGGTTTGAACCCTTATCAACGTGTAGAAAACGAACCTGTGGCAGATAGCTATGGCTTGAAGTTTGCCCATCAAAACATCACAGATATTCACAATGGCGATTGGTTGAAATTGAGTGGTGTAAACTTTGATAGCGGTAAGGCCGATTGGTTGAAAGCCGGTTTGCTCAATGTGCAAGGCAATGGTTATATCGAATTCTTTTTAGATGCCCCCAATAAAAATCGTTTTGCAAAGATTAACGTAGAAGCAGGAATGGCCGATGGAGACGTTACTGCTCAATTGATAACTCGCCCCAAGGGTGTGCATGATGTATATCTCTACTTTCATGGGGGTGATGGACAATTGTTCGATTTGGATTATTGGCAATTGACGAATGTGTCGCCTTATCGTAACCCAATTCTCTATGCCGATGTTCCCGATATGAGCGCTTGTCGTGCAGGAGAATATTTCTACATGGTTTCAACTACCATGCATTTGATGCCAGGTGCTCCCATTATGCGTTCGAAAGATATGCAACATTGGGAAACCGTAAGCTATGTCTTCCCACGCATTGAAGATGGCGATCGCTATGATTTGATTGGTGAGACAACCTACGGCAAGGGACAATGGGCCTCTTCTATCCGTTATCACAATGGCCGTTTTTATGTGTGGTTCAGTTGCAATGGTGCTCCTGGTAAGGGGTTTATCTATACAACAACCGACCCAACCGGTGAGTGGACATTGCTCTCACGTCCGGTGCATCATCATGATGCCTCGTTGTTGTTCGACGATGATGGCAAAGTGTATCTCTTCTATGGCACTGGTCAGTTGCGAGAGTTGAAAGAAGACTTGAGCGATGTGAAGCCCGGTGGTATTGATATGAAAATCTTTGAGCGTGATGCCGACGAACAAGGTTTGTTGGAAGGCAGTCAGGCTTTTAAATACAATGGTAAGTACTACTTGATGATGATTTCGATGGATTGGGGCATCCCCGGCCGTTTGCGTCGTGAAGTATGTTATCGTGCCGATAAGATTACCGGCCCTTACGAAAAGAAAGTAATCTTGGAGACTCCATTCGAAGATTACGGAGGTGTGGGACAAGGATGTATTGTGGAAGGCGTTGATGGCGAGTGGTATGGCATCATATTCCAAGACCGTAACGGTGTGGGACGTACACCTTGTTTGATGCCTTGTCATTGGGTTGATGGTTGGCCCATCCTTGGCGATGCAGAAGGTAAGATTCCTAACAATACCGACATACCGCATACAACCATGGCCGGTATTTGTGGTAGCGATGAATTTGATTCAACGAAATTGTCACTCTATTGGCAATGGAATCACAACCCGATAGACGATGCTTGGAGCTTGAAAGCACGTCCAGGGTATATGCGATTGAAGACTGCTCGCGTAGTGGATAATCTCTTTATGGCTCCTAACACATTGACACAACGTATGCCTGGTACCAAATTCTCGGGCGTCGTGAAGTTGGATTTGAAAGGTATGAAAGATGGTGACCGCGCCGGATTGTCTGCTTTCAATGGCGATAGCGGTGTGCTGACCATTGAATGTAACGGCAAGAAGAAACAACTCGTGATGAGCGAGCAAAAAACAGTGTTTGAGCGGAGAAAACATGCCATTCGCGAAGTGTTAACAGAAGAGATGGCCCGTATTGACATTAAGCAAAACGTCATTTATCTGCGTGTGGAAGGCGAATTCTTCCATAAAGATTTAGCTACTTTCTCTTATAGCTTGGATGGAAAGAAGTGGATTCCGTTGGGACGCCCCATCCAAATGGTATTCGACTACAGACGTATGTTCATGGGTAGCAAGTTTGCTATCTTTAATTATGCCACTAAGCAGCTTGGCGGATATGTAGATGTGGATTACTTCCGCATGGAAAATGGAGAATAATAACAAATGTGTAACAATAATAATTTATTAATCATGAAAGGCAAATTGCTATTTCTGTGCATGTTCCTTTTAGGTGTGGGAACAATGGTAGCACAAAATCCCATTATTAGTGGGCAATTTACTGCCGACCCTACGGCAAGAGTATTTAACGGAAAGATTTATGTCTATCCATCGCACGACATTAAAGCTCCAGAAGGACAACGTCAAGATTGGTTCTGTATGGAAGACTATCATGTTTTCTCTTCAGAAGACTTGGTGAACTGGACTGACCATGGTATGATTCTTTCGCAAGACGATGTGCCTTGGGTAAAGCCTAAGTCATATTCAATGTGGGCTCCTGACTGTGTTGAAAAGAATGGTCGTTACTATTTCTATTTCCCATCTACTCCTACAAATGGTAGAGGATTTGGTATCGGTGTAGCTGTTGGTAACTCTCCCGAAGGCCCGTTCCGTCCTATGTGGAGACCTATCGAAGGTATTGCGGGTATCGACCCAGGTGTGTTGATTGACGATGATGGTCAAGCATATATCTACTGGGGTGGTGTGCAACAAGCTAAGTTGAAAGACAACATGATGGAACTTGCTACTAAGCCTGAACGTGTGAACGACTTGCCACAAAAAGGTTTGAAAGAGGGTCCATTCCCTTTCAAACGTAATGGTAAGTATTACCTTACTTTCCCTTGGGCAAAAGATTCTACCGAAGTGTTGGCTTACTGTATGGCCGACCAACCATTGGGCCCTTGGAAGTTTATGGGGGTGTTCATGGACGAATCTCCTACAGGTTGCTGGACAAACCACCATTCAATCGTAGAATACAAAGGTCAATGGTATATCTTCTACCACCACAACGATTATTCACCAGAATTTGACAAGAACCGTTCGGCTCGTATCGATACAATCGGTTTCAATCCCGATGGCACAATCATCAAGGTAATCCCTACTTTGCGTGGTGTGGGTAATAGTGATGCCAGAACTCAAATTCAAATTGACAGATATAGCGAAATTGCACCAACTGCATCTATCGCTTATTTGAACGAAGATAATAAGTTCGATGGTTGGAAAACATTGTTCAAGAAGAGTGGTGCATGGGTAAGATACAACCGCGTTGAGTTTGGTCAAGAACCCGTTAAGCAAGTGAAATTCCGCGTATTGGCTCCTAAGGGCGCTAAATTGGAAGTGAGCATTGCCGGTGGTAAGTCTATCGCAACTGTAAACGTTCCTCGTAGTAATAATTGGGAAATCGTTTCTGCTCCGGTTAAGAAATCTCCTACTGGTTTGCAAGACTTGAAGATTACATTGAAGAGCGGTCAAGTTGAAGTGGATTGGATGATTTTCGACGCAAAACCTTGGACAGCAGGCGGTATGCAAACAGGTAAGTATCGCAACTTGTTGGCCGAATTGGGTTATAAGCAAGCTGATATCGATGCTAAATTGAATGATGTATTTAATGCTTTGTTCTATGGTCCTAACAAAGTTTACTTCGAAGTAGGTGATGATATGGGCTATATCAGTGATGTTAAGAACAACGACGTGCGTACAGAAGGTATGTCGTATGGTATGATGATTGCTGTACAATTGGACAAAAAAGATATTTTCGACCGCTTGTGGCGTTGGGCTGTTAAGTACATGCAACACCAAGAAGGTACACACGAAGGCTATTTCGCTTGGAGCTGTAAAGTAGACGGAACACGCAATTCACAAGGTCCTGCATCGGATGGTGAATTGTATTATGTAACTTCGTTGATTTTTGCATCAAACCGTTGGGGTAACGATACCGGTATCAACTATTTGGCTGAGGCTCAACGTATATTGAACTGCTCTATGCAAAAAATAGGTATGGACAACGTTAGTCCATTTATCAATATCAATGAAAAGTTGATTACCTTTACGCCCGACCCAATGGGTGGTAGCTACACAGACCCCTCTTATCACTTGCCAGCATTCTATGAAGTTTGGGCTAAATATGCTAACGACGGACGTTCTAATTTCTGGAAAGAATGTGCTGCTAAGAGCCGTGAATATTTGCACAAGAGTATTCATCCTGAAACAGGTTTGAATCCTGACTATAACAACTACGATGGTTCTTTGAGAGGTAGCCGTGGCATTATTGGTGATGCATTCCGTTTCGACTCTTGGCGTGTACCTATGAATATTGCTTTGGACTATTCTTGGTCATGTGCAGATCGTGAATGGCAACAAAACTATGCTAACACTATTCAAAACTTCTTGTATGCACAAGGACTTGAAACATTTGTTGACCAATATAACGTAGATGGAACTAAGCCTGCTCGTATCTTGGGTGCTGGTGGATATACTGCACTTCGTCACTCTTTAGGTTTGGTTTCTACTGCTGCTGCTGTTTCATTGGTTGCTACACACGATAAGATCGATGAATTCGTAGCTCACATGTGGAACTCTAAGCACGAACCTTACGAAGATGGTTATTTCGATGCATACTATGATGGCTTGTTGCACTTGTTTGCATTGATGCATCTTAGCGGAAACTACCGCGTTATTGAACCTGCAAAATAATAAATAATAGTAATTAATATATTAAACGTAATTTTTATGAAGAGATTATTTGGTGTATTGGCTACTGCTTCTATGTTGGTAGCATGTGGTGGCTCTCAGCCAGCTAAAGAATTGGGCTTGAAAGATGTATTGGGCGACAAGTTTCTTGTTGGTACTGCTTTGAATGTAAATCAATCATCGGGTATTGATACTGCATCGTTGGCTATCGTTAAGAAACACTTCAACGCTATTGTTCCTGAAAACTGTATGAAATGTGAAGAAATTCACCCAGAGAAGGACAAATATACTTTTGAAGATGCAGATAAGTTGGTGCAATTTGGTATTGACAACGATATTACAATCACTGGTCACTGCTTGATTTGGCACTCTCAATGTGCGCCTTGGATGTGGCAAGACGAAGATGGTAAGGATGTTTCTGCTGAAGTGTTGAAACAAAACATGAAGGAACACATCACAACTGTTGTTCAACGCTACAAAGGTAAAATCTTGGGTTGGGATGTTGTGAACGAAGCAATTATGGAAAATGGTTCGTATCGTAACAGTATGTTCTATCGCATCTTGGGCGAAGAGTTTATCCCATTGGCATTCCAATATGCACACGAAGCAGATCCTAACATTGAATTGTATTACAACGACTATAACATGCACGAACCAGGAAAGCGTGCTACTGTTGTTAAGTTGATTAAGGACTTGAAAGCTCGCGGTTTGCGTATCGATGCAGTGGGTATGCAAGGACACGTAGGTATGGATCACAACATGGAAGAATTCGAAAACAGTATCAAGGCTTATGCTGAAGCTGGTGTAAAGGTAATGATTACCGAATTTGATATGAGTGCACTTCCTAACCGTCGTTGGACTGCTAATATCAGCGATATTGAAGAGTACCGTGAATCTATGAATCCTTACAAGGAAGCTTTGCCTGATAGCGTTTCTCAAAAATGGAATGCTAAGATGATGGATTTCATGAATCTCTTTATCAAGTATGAAGATGTTATTACTCGTGTAACTGCATGGGGTGTAACAGACCGTGATTCTTGGAAGAACGACTTCCCAATCAAGGGTCGTACAGACTATCCGCTCTTCTTCGACCGTCAAGGCGAACCTAAGCAATTCGTAAAAGATTTGATTAGTGGAGCACAGAAATAATTAACTGAATTTGTAATGGAGTTATTGGCTCCATTAAATAACCTTACTACCAAGTAGCTGCTTTGGCGCTACTTGGTAGTTACATATTCTATAATAAATGATGAAAAACTATATTACACTTGCAGCACTTGCGCTGGTGACAGCTTGTCAAACACCTTCGAATGAGAAAACATTTACTTATGAAGGTAATCCGTTAGTAAGAGATAAATTCACAGCTGACCCTGCTACGTTGGTTCACAATGGCCGATTGTATGTATATGTGGGACACGATGAGTATTATGAAGGTCAAGATGGTGCATCGGGTGGCAAAGAATTTAATATCACAGAATGGCTCTGTTACTCTACCGATGATATGAAGACTTGGACCGATCATGGTGTGGTGCTGAAACCTACCGACTTTGTTTGGGGTGAGGGTGAAGCATGGGCTTCACAAGTAATAGAAAAAGATGGTAAATTCTATTATTATACTACTGCTCAAGGTACACAACCTGTTTATGGTAAGGCTGTAGGTGTAGCAGTTAGTGATAGTCCAACAGGTCCTTTTGTTGATCCAATCGGCAAACCATTGGTATCGGATGATATGACTGATAATGGTGCTCGTGGTTGGTGGAATGACATTGACCCAACAGCTTTGATTGACCAAAACGGACAAGCTTGGCTTTGCTGGGGTAATGGTACTTGTTTCATGGCCAAATTGAAACCGAATATGATTGAACTTGATGGTGAAATCAAGGTAATTGATCTTCCCGGATACGTAGAAGGTCCATATTTGCACTATCGCAATGGCATTTATTATTTGACTTATGCCGGTATGGGTAAGAATTTCAGTGAGAATATTCAATATGCTACCGCTACATCGATGGAAGGTCCATGGACTCCACAAGGTGAACTTACCGGCGCTGCAGAGAATAGCTTCACTATTCATCCAGCCGTTGTAGAATATAAAGATAAGTGGTATCTGTTCTATCATAATGCAACCTTGGAATTGAATGGCATCAAGGGCGCAATTGGTCGTAGAAGTGTTTGCTTTGACGAACTTCACTACAACGAAGATGGAACAATGCAATATGTTGAACAAACTAAATAATTTTGCGATATGAAAAAGTTTTTGCTTTCGTTACTTACTATAGTTTTCGCTTTTTCGGCACAGGCTGTGGAAAAGCAAGTGACAAGCCCTGATGGTAAGCTTGTTGTTACACTTTCTGACGAAAATGGTGTGCCAACTTATGCAGTTGCTTACGAGCAAGTATCGTTCATTGAAACATCTCCTATCGGATTGGTTACTAATATTGGCGATTTCTCTAAGCAAATGTCAATGGGTGCTGAGGTTCAAATCAAAGAGGTGAACGAGAATTATCAATTGGCGACTATTAAGAAAAGCAACGTAAATCATCATGCTACTGAGGCTATTGTTCCTTTCTTTCAAAACAATAAGCATATCTTTGATTTGATTTTGCGTGTGACTAATAACGATGTTGCTTTCAAATACAAACTCTATCCGCAAGGACCTACTCGTAGCATCATTGTGAAGGAGGAAAAGACTTCATTTAGTTTGCCAGAGGGTACTACAACATTCCTTGCTCCACAAGTGAAGCCAATGGGTGGTTTTGCTCGTACTTACCCAAGTTATGAAACGCCTTATGCAGCAGATGAACCTACTGGTCGCAATGGTTGGGGAGAAGGTTATACTTTCCCTTGTTTGTTCCGTAATGCTGATAAGGGATGGATGCTTATTTCTGAAACAGGTGTGAATGGCGCTTATGTAGGTAGCCGTTTGATGGGACATGAAGGCTCTCTATATACCATTGGTTTCCCACAAGAAGGCGAGATGAATGGTTTGGGTAGCACTACTCCTGGTTTGCCTCTCCCTGGTGAAACACCTTGGCGTACCATTACATTGGGCACTACATTGGCTCCAATCGTTGAAACTACCATTGCTTTCGACGTGGTAGAACCTCGTTATGAAGCTTCGAAAGAGTATATCTTTGGTGCTGGTTCGTGGAGTTGGATTATCGGAATGGATAATAGTACAAAGTTCGACGAACAAATCCGTTATATCGATTTCTCTGCTGCAATGGGGTATGAAACAGTGTTGATTGATGCATTGTGGGATGTTCAGATTGGTCGCGACAAGATTGCTGAATTGGCTCGTTATGCAGCCAGCAAGGGGGTTGCTTTGTTCTTGTGGTATAACTCGAATGGTTATTGGAACGATGCTCCTCAATCTCCTCGTGGCATTATGGACCGTGCCATTGAACGCCGTCGTGAAATGAAATGGATGCAAAGCATTGGTATTCGTGGTATCAAGGTTGACTTCTTTGCTGGTGATAAACAACAAACCATGCAATTGTACGAAGATATCTTGGCCGATGCTAATGATTATGGATTGTTGGTGGTGTTCCATGGTTGTACGCTGCCACGTGGTTGGGAACGTATGTATCCCAATTATGCTTCGAGCGAAGCTGTTTTGGCAAGTGAAAATATGAGCTTTGGTCAAGGTAGTTGCGATTCTGAAGCCTTTAATGCTACCATGCACCCATTTATTCGCAATGTGGTAGGAAGTATGGACTTTGGTGGTAGTACATTAAATAAATACTACAATGCAAGAAACATGCCGCGTGGTTCGAAACGTGTTACTTCGGATGTATTTGCGTTGGCTGCAGCAGTATTGTTCCAAAGTCCTGTTCAACACTTTGCTTTGGCACCAAACAACCTTACCGATGCGCCTGAATGGGCTATCGATTTTATGAAGAAAGTACCTACAACATGGGATGATATCCGCTATATTGATGGCTATCCAGGAAAGTATGTCGTATTTGCTCGTAAGAAAGGTGATAAGTGGTACATTGCAGGTGTGAATGCACAAGCAGAACCTGTGAAATTGAAATTGCAATTGCCTATGTTCCAACCTAAAGAAGTGTTGGATTGCTATAGCGATGATGCGCAATTACAAGGTAGCTTGAAAGAGGTGAAATTGAATAAGAAACAACAAATTGAAGTAACCATTCCAACCAATGGTGGTCTTCTGCTTGTTGGAAAATAAATCTTATTGTTATGAAACACGTAAACTTAAATAAAAGCAATTGGCTATTAATGCTATTTGCTTTATTGCTGATCGCTCCTACAACTTTGGCAAAGGTTCGTTTGCCAAAGTTGGTAAGCGATAAAATGGTGCTACAACGCGATGTGGAGCTGAACATTTGGGGTTGGGCATCAGCTGGCGAGAAAGTAACAGTTCGATTCAATGGCGCTTATTATGAAACCGAAGCCAATAGTAATGGTGAATGGAGTGTTCTTCTCCCTCCTCAAAAAGCAGGTGGACCATATTTGTTGGAAGTGAACGAATTGAAGGTAAGAGATGTATTGGTCGGAGATGTATGGCTTTGCTCAGGACAATCAAACCAAGAAACTCCTATCGTGCGATTGGTGGATAAGTTCCCTGAAATCAATGTTTCTAATAATCACATGATTCGTCATTATAAAGTTCCTACTCAAGAGATTACTGATGGCGTGCAACAAGAGATTGCAGGGAATGCAGTTTGGCATAGTGGTGTCGCTTCTGAAGTCTTGAATTGGACTGCGCTTGCCTATTTCTATGCACAAGAGGCCTATGCTAAGACTAAAGTACCACAAGGTATGCTAGTCTCAAGCTTAGGTGGCTCTGCCATTGAAAGTTGGGTAAGTCAAGAACACTTGAAGGAGTTCCCAAGATTGCTGCTCGATAAGGATGCAATTGCTGCTGCTAATGAAGCGCGTATCGATAAGGGTGCTGGTAAATGGCAAGCTTTTGATTTGAACGATGCTGATTGGCAAACCATGGAAATGCCAGGTACTTGGCGTGAAAATGGCGTAAACGTTCAAGGCGTGGTTTGGATGCGTAAAGAGTTCCAAGCTCCAGTATCGATGGATGGTCGCCATGCACGTCTATACATGGGTACAATGGTGGATAGCGATTCGGTGTTTGTAAACGGATATTTCGTGGGACATACAGGTTATCAGTATCCTCCACGCAACTACCAAATTCCTGCAGGAATCTTGCGCGCAGGTCGTAATGTAATTACCGTTCGTCTTACTTGTAATGCTCCTGGAGGCGGTTTTGTGAAAGATAAACCATATCGTATTGTTGGTGATGCCGCTGAAATTTCATTGGAAGGTACTTGGAAATATAAAGTAGGACAATCTATGCAAGGTATGCGTGGAGCAGGACGTAATATGGCTCAACGTAGTACACCTGGTTCAGGTTTGTATAATGGTATGATTTATCCTATCCGCAACTATAAAGTGAGTGGTTGCATTTGGTATCAAGGTGAAAGTAATTCTGGTCGTGGACATGAATACGATGAACTATTGACTGCTTTAATTACTAATTGGCGCGAGTTGTGGCAAGATGCTGATATGCCATTCTTGTTGGTACAGTTACCTAATTTCATGGAAAAACATGCACAACCCACTGAAAGTGGTTGGGCAGGTATTCGTGAAGCTCAATTGAAGGTGGCTAAAACAGTGGCAAATACCGCTATGGCAACTACGTACGATGTGGGTGAATGGAACGATATTCATCCATTGGATAAGAAGAGTGTTGCTCAACGCCTTTTCTTAGGGGCTCGTAAGTTGGTTTATGGCGAAAAAGTACAAGCATCAGGCCCAATCTATAAAGAAATGAAGGTGGAAGGCAATAAAGCTATCATTACCTTTACAGAAGTTGGTGGTGGCTTGAAATGCAAGGGCGAGAAGTTGAAACACTTTGCTGTGGCTGGTGCTGATAAGAAATTCTATTGGGCTGATGCCGTGATACGTGGCAATAAGGTTATTGTTACTTGCAAAGAGGTGGCTGAACCAGTTGCTGTTCGCTATGCATGGGCAGATAATCCAGACGATGCAAACCTTATGAATAAAGAGGGGTTATTGGCATCTCCTTTCCGTACAGATGAGTGGTAACCATTAAACATTTTGTGATATGAAAAGAATATTACTATTGAGTTTCCTGATGCTGATTGCAGTATCAAGTTTTGCTCAAGATAAGAACTTCCATATTTTCCTTTGCATAGGTCAGTCGAATATGGAAGGTAATGCTCGTATAGAGCCCAAAGATACTGTTGGTATAGATACGCGTTACGTGATGATGTCTGCAGTTGATTGTCCTGATAAGGGGCGTGTGATGGGAGAGTGGTACACGGCTGTTCCCCCCTTGGCACGTTGCACTACAGGACTTACGCCGGCCGATTATTTTGGTCGTACAATGGTGGCAAATCTTCCTGCCGATCATCGTGTAGGTGTGATTAATGTTTCGGTAGCCGGATGTCGCATCGAAGTGTTCGATAAAGATATCTGCGAAGAACATATCCAGTCGCAAGCCGATTGGTTGAAGAATATTGCGAAAGAGTATGGTGGCAATCCTTATGCCCGTTTGATTGAGTTAGCAAAGAAAGCTCAAAAAGATGGTGTGATTAAGGGTATCTTGTTGCATCAAGGTGAAAGTAATAACGGCCAAAAAGAATGGCCTGCTATGGTAAAGAAAATCTATCAAGATATCTTGACCGATTTGAATTTGAAGGCAGAAGATGTGCCATTGTTGGCAGGCGAAATGGTTCATGGTGATGTGGGTGGTGCATGTCATGCCCATAATGCTGTAATTGCTACATTGCCCGAAGTAGTACCAACCGCTCATGTCGTTCCGTCATCGGGTTGCCCTGCGGCATTCGACCATTTACACTTCTCGGCCGAAGGCTATCGTATGTTGGGTGGACGTTATGCAGCCAAGATGTTGGAACTAATGGGTTATGACTTGTTGCGCGATGAACAAATCAGTAGCCGCATGAAGTTGTGGTACACTCGCCCAGCTGCTCAATGGACCGATGCATTGCCTTTAGGTAATTCTCATTTGGGTGCTATGGTGTATGGTGGTGCTGCTCGTGCCGAGTTCCAATTGAATGAAGAAACATTCTGGGCTGGTGGTCCTCATAACAACCTTAATCCCAATGGCCTTGATTCGCTTCCTAAGATTCGTGAGCTGATTTTTAGTAATCGTTTTGCCGAAGCTGAAAAATTGATTGATAAGGTGTATATGACACCTCAACATGGTATGCGTTACCTCACATTGGGTAGCTTGTTCATGAACTTCCCGGGTCATGAAAATCCAGAAGACTACTATCGTGAATTGGATATTGAGAAGGCTGTACACACTACACGTTATAAAGTAGATGGTGTTACTTATACTCGTACAGCGTTTGCTTCATTGGCCGATGATGTGATTGTAGTGCGTGTTAGAGCAAGCGAACCCAAAGCACTGAACTTTACACTTGATTATAACTGTCCAAAAGAGTTAGCTCCAGTAGTAAAGGCTAAAGGAAACTTGATGACCATGCAATGCGTGGGTGCTGAACACGAAGGTATTCCTGCTGCAATGAAGGCTGAATGTCAAATTCAAGTGAAGACTGTTGGTGGTAAAGTGAAGGCTGTTGATGGAAAAACTCTTGCGGTTCAAGGAGCTACCGAGGCCATCCTTTATATCTCAGCAGCAACCAATTACGTTAGCTACAATGACGTAAGTGGTAATCCTTCGAAACGTGCCGCTGCTGCGTTGAAGCAAGCGTTGAAAACACCTTATAAGCAAGCTTTGGCTAATCATATTGCAGCTTACAAGGAACAATTCGACCGAGTATCATTGTCGTTGCCCTATACCGCTGCTTCACAAAAAGAAACAGACCTTCGCGTACGCGATTTCAATGATGTTGACGACCCACATTTGGCTACACTCTTGTTCCAATATGGTCGCTATTTGTTGATTTCTTCTTCTCAACCAGGCGGACAACCTGCTAACTTGCAAGGTATTTGGAACAATAGTTTGTTTGCTCCATGGGATAGTAAATACACCATCAATATCAATGCCGAGATGAACTATTGGCCGGCAGAAGTAACCAATTTGACAGAAACTCACGAACCATTGTTTCGATTGATCTCTGAATTGTCTGAAACAGGAAAGGAAACTGCTCGTGTGTTGTATGGTGCCGATGGTTGGGTAGCTCATCACAATACCGATATCTGGCGCAGTTCGGGTGTAGTAGATGCAGCACAATTTGGTATGTGGCCTAATGGTGGTGCATGGTTGGCACAACACTTGTGGCAACACTACTTATTTACTGGAGATAAAGATTTCTTGGCTCAATACTATCCAATCTTGAAAGGAACAGCCGATTTCTATATCTCTCACTTGGTGAAGCATCCTCGTTACGGTTGGTTAGTAACGGCTCCTTCTATGTCGCCTGAACAAGGTTATCGCATGGCGCGTTCGTCAATAACTGCCGGTTGTACAATGGACAATCAAATTGCATTCGATGCTTTGAATAGCACTTTGTTGGCAGCTAAGACATTAGGTTTGGATGAGGCTTATCAAGAAACATTGAAGAATACACTTGCTCAGTTGCCACCTATGCAAATTGGTCGTTACAACCAATTGCAAGAGTGGATTATCGATGCCGACGATCCTACCAATCAACATCGTCACATCTCTCACTTGTATGGCTTGTATCCAAGTAACCAAATCTCTCCATACAGTCAGCCACAATTGTTCCAAGCTGCAAAGAACACGTTGTTGCAACGTGGCGATGCTGCTACGGGTTGGAGTATTGGTTGGAAGATTAACTTCTGGGCGCGTATGCTCGATGGTGACCATGCCTACAAGATTATCAAGAACATGTTGAAGCTATTGCCAGGCGATGGACGAAATAGATTTGCTGCTGCCGAAGGCCGTACCTATCCAAACTTGTTCGATGCACATCCACCTTTCCAAATTGATGGTAACTTTGGTTACACAGCCGGTGTTGCCGAAATGTTGCTTCAAAGTCATGACGATGCCGTACATTTGTTGCCTGCATTGCCATCTGAATGGCGCCAAGGTAGCGTGAAAGGTTTGGTTGCTCGTGGCGGTTTCGTAGTGGATATCGATTGGCAAGGTGCTCAATTGAAGTCGGCTAAGATTGTATCGCGCATTGGTGGTACTTTGCGTATTCGTTCGTATGTGCCATTGAAGGGCGAAGGTTTGCGTCCTGCTCAAGGCGAATGTCCTAACCCATTGTATGCTTCGGCTGCTATTCAAGCTCCGAAGTTGTCGAGAGGCTTGGATGCCGAATGGCCGCAACTCTACCAAGTGTATGAATATGATATTGATACCACTCCTGGTCAAGTTATCGAACTAAGTAAATAAGAATATTTATCAATTTTATTCACTCGAAGTGTGCATATCTGTATAGGTATGCACGCTTCTTTTATCAAACACTATGCAAAAACGACATTCTTTGATTGTTTGCCTCATGGCGTTGCTTGTTTCGCTTAGCGCATGTGGGCAAAAAGAAGACCCGATGGTTGTAACGATAGCATCGGGAAAAGTAAAAGGTATTGAGCAAGAAGGAACAATGGCCTTCTTGGGTATTCCGTATGCTAAAGTTGAGCGTTTCATGCCGCCCATGCCTGTTGATAAATGGGACACGGTGCGCGTGTGCGACCATTGGGGGCCACAAGCCATGCAAAACACCGGTGGACGCCAACTAAGTGAGGACGAGATGTCTGAAAACTCATGTGTATTGAATGTGTGGACAACGGATTGCAGTGCCAAGAAGCCGGTAATGTTGTGGCTTCATGGTGGTGGTTTCGACTCCGGTACATCTGCTTGGAATCCCGGTTGGGGATTAGCCAAGAACGATGTTGTATCGGTTAGCATCAATCACCGCTTGAATATTCTTGGTTTCCTCGATTTATCGGCTTGTTCGGACAAGTATGAACAATCGGGAAATGTAGGTATGCTCGATGTGGTGGCAGCTTTGGAATGGATTAAGCAGAACATTAGCCAGTTTGGTGGCGACCCCAACAACGTAACCGTCTTTGGTGAATCGGGTGGCGGCGGCAAAGTGGGAACACTGATGTGTATGCCCGCAGCAAAAGGTTTGTTCCATAAGGCCATTATAATGAGTGGCACCATTCTTAATGTTAATACACACGAAATGTCTCAAACCTTGGGCAAAGCAGTACTCGATGAATTGGGTATCAGTGTCGAAGAGATTGTAAAAATTAAGGATGTTCCTTATCAAGAACTGTATGATGCTGGTCAGCGTGCTTTAGCAGCAAGCGTTGGTACACGTCGTCCCGGCACGCCTATGATGTGGGGATTTGGCCCTACACCCGATGGCGAAACCTTGCTGCAACAACCATTCCAACCAACATTTGCAGAGATTTCATCCGATATTCCACTTGTTATGGGGACTACCTTTAACGAGTTGCAACGATTGGTTTACAATAAGCCAATGACACAAGAAGAGGCTCGTGAAGCATTGTTGCCGACCTTTGGCGATGAAACCGATGCTTATATCAAGGCCTTTGGCGAGGCTTATCCCGATTATACACCACAAGATTTGTTGAGTATCGACTGGCTGTTCCGTCCTAAAACATTGATTACGACCGATGCCATTGGCGGTAAGCGTCAGGCTCCTACCTATGCTTATATGTTTATGTGGCGTTCGCCAGTATCAAAAGGCTCTGTGCATGGTAACGAACTGAACTTCTGCTTCAATACCCTTTCATTGGGCGAGCGCGAACTTCCCGTAGTCACAGAAGCCGACCAACGTCTGGCCGATGTGATGAGTCGCTCTTGGGCACAATTTGCTCACACTGGCGACCCTAACGTGGAAGGACTTCCAACTTGGCAACCTTATACCGCCGAAAATGGTGAATTGATGTTCTTCGACCATGATTGTTACATCCGAAGCAATCACGACCGTGGTTTGCAAGAAATCATCGACCGCCATTGCTTTAAGCAACTCGATGAGTTTCGCAAGAAGCAAGCCATGAATAAATAATGGGTTTTAAGAAAATAAAATAAGCGGTTAATGATTTCTCACTAACCGCTTATTTTTTTATGCTTCGCTCTCCGAAGAAGCGTGCTGCTCCATATAGACTGTTGGTGGCACTCCGTATAAATCTTTGAAAGCAGACGTAAAGTAAGTAACGTTTGCGAATCCGGTCAATCCGGCTACCTCTGCCACGCTATGTCGTTTCTCGGCCAAGAGCTTAGCCGCTGCTTGCAGGCGCATGTTGCGAATAAAGTCGCGTGTAGATTGGTTGGTTAGTTCCTTCAGTTTTCGATGAAGGTGCACACGGCTGATACCTACTTCTGCCGCAATACCTTCCACATTCAGGTTGGTATTATCGATGTTGTTATTGATAATTCTCATCACCTTGTCCAGCAATCGTTCGTCGGGCGAAGCGGCTTTGATGGCCTTCGTACGCGTTTCTTGAGCTTGATTTCCACTAAAGTTGTTCTTTAACAATTCGCGCCCCTTGATTAGGTTTTGCACCGTTTGTCGCAACACTTCCATGCTGAATGGCTTGGTAATATAAGCATCGGCACCGGTGCTAAGTCCTTCCACCGTATCTTCCTCGGTGGTTTTTGCCGATAGCAATACTACGGGGATGTGGTTGATATTTACATTTTGCTTAATCTTTTTGCAAAGTGTGATGCCATCCATTTCGGGCATCATAATATCACTGATAACCAAGTCGGGAATTTGTTGCAATATTTTTTGCAATGCATCTTTACCATTTGTGCAACTATCCATGTGGAAGTTTGCAGAAAGCTCCTTACATACGTATTGGCGAATTTCCTCATCATCTTCGATAATCATCACCTTGTATTTCTTTCTTCCCGTTTCTTTACCTTCTTCAGTTTCTTCGGTTTGCCATTCATTGGTTGGCTTTTTATAGGTTGTCGGTGTGATAGCCGATGGAGCATTTGCATCTTCCATTTCTGCGGCAGTAAGGTGTAGGTTGCCCGATGGAATGCGTACAATGAATGTGCATCCCGTATTGTGTTGGTTGTTTTCTACCCATATCTTGCCATGATGCAAATCTACCATTGAGCGAGTAAGGTGCAGGCCTATACCTGTTCCATTCTCGGTTTGGTTATTGGTAGATATTTGGTAGAAGCGTTCGAAGATGTGTTCGGCCTCTTTGGGGTCGATGCCGGGGCCATTGTTTTCAATGCCTATTTCCACATAATCGCGTAGTGCCGGCGTTTCAGCCTTTTTGTCTTTACCTTGGCTCAAGTAGATGTTAATTTCGCCGCCTTCGGGCGTGAATTTCAGTGCATTCGACAGGAGGTTTACGATAACCTTGTCGAAGTTTTTGGGGTCAACCCAAGCTTTGATTTCCGGCTCTTCGGCATGCAATCGAATAGTAATGTTCTTTTCCTTAGCTTGATATTCAAAGTTGTCTATCAGTTCGTTGGTTAGCTCTTTGATGTTTGTTTCGCAATACCTCAGTTTCATCTGTCCCTTTTCAATCTTGCGTACATCCATCAACTGATTGATGAGTTGCAGAATGCGTCCGGCATTGCGTTGCATGGTGCGATAGGTGTGTTGGCGTTCGGCATTTTTGTCGGTATTCATCAACTTTTGAAGCGGGCTGGTGATTAGTGACATAGGCGTTCTAATCTCGTGGCTCACGTTGATGAAGAATTGTAGCTTAGCTTCGTTTAGTTCTTCCTTGTGCTTTTGTAGCATCACTTGTTTCATCCATTCTTGGCGTCGTTTAAAGTAGGCGGCAAGCATAAGTACTGCAACAACGATCAGGATGATGTAGACATATTGTAAGGTTCTTGAGCGCCACCAAGGTGTAGCAATGTGTATGTTTATTTGCTTGATGTCCGACTTTAGGTCGTATTCTTGGCTATACAATTGTAAGCGATAGGTACCTGGCGCCAGCTTGCTGAACGATAGTTTGTTGCTTCTTGGTGGAAGCGAACGCCAACCGGTGTTGTTTACATTGTAATGATAGCTGATACGCTCGGGGCTATGAAATTCTAATGCACTAAACTCTATGTCTATCGAGTTGTCTTGGTGGTTGAAGTAGAAATCGGTTGTTTCGCTCACGGGCTTGTCGGTGATGACTTTGCGCCCCGATAGTGTTCCTTGATAGATGGGTTGTCCTTTCAGGTAGAAGTCAGCAATATGAATTTGTGGCTTCTTGCCAGGGTTTACAATGTTTCGGGGGTCGAACACGGTTACTCCATTTGTGCCGCCAAAGTTTAATTCGCCCCTTTCGCCTCTGTAGGATACGCGTTTGCTGAATTCATTGCCTTGCAATCCGTCGGCTGCATAATAGTTCACTAACGTTCCGTTTTGGGGGCGATAGCGGCTGATGCCATAGTTTGAACTTATCCAAATGCTACCTTCGGCATCGCACTCTATAGCAGCAATCGAGTTGCTTGGCAGGCCATCTTTGGTGGTTAGTTCTTTTGTTTCGTGGGTTTTGGTGTTCAATATCACTACCCCTTTGTTGGTGGCAAGCCATAGGTTGTTTTGGTCGTCTTCGCATAGGGCATAGATTATCCTTCCTGCTATCATTCGGTTCTGTCCCCAAGTGCTATTGAAGGAATAGGTGGCCAAATCCAAGCATCCCAAGCCGTCAAATGTTCCGATGTAAAGTTTACCCGCTTTGCTGCTGAATTTCAATGTGTTTACAAATGCATTGTGTAGCATGTCGGCATTTTCTTGAAACATCGTTCCGCTATTGGCCACTTTTAGCTTAGTCACTTTGTTCGTCTTAATGTCGAGACTATATATCCCGTTGCCCATTGTTGCTATCCATAGCGTTTGGTTGTTGTCTTCTACAATGTCGTAGATTTTGTCTACCGCATTACCCATTTCGTCTTTCAGGTCGATGAATCGGCAATGTCCGCTTGTGGGGTTTAGCTGTGCCAATCCTTTTTGGTACGAGCCAATCCAAATTTGGTTTTTGCTATCTTCGCATATTGCCGTTATGGTAGCGGGCAGTTGGTGTGCACCTTCGCCTGGCTCGAAGTGTTCTTTTAGCTTGCAGTCGGGGGTAGTTAGGTAAATGCCGTCGTTATCTGTTCCTATCCATAGCATACCATTGTGGTCGCGCATCAACGACACTACACAACAATCGCCAATGATGTTGTGTGTTGCCGAGTTTTGACCAATGTAGGTAAAGTTATTGGTGGTACTGGGGCGGATAATTACGCCTTTTTGGAAGCAACCAAGCCAAGTGTTTCCTTGCCTATCTTTTAGTAGGGTGTGTACTTTTGCTTTGTTTATGTTGATGGATGCTACCGAAAGATTGCCCTCCTCTACAATACCGCGATTCACGTTTATTCTTCTCAATCCATCGCCGTCTGTTGCAATCAGCATCTCCTCTTGGTTGATGGAGTAGATGGCTTTGATGGCCGAAGTGCAACGACTGATGCTGGGCACTACGAAGAAATCGTCTCTTCTGCGATGATATTGATACACGTTTCCTTTGTTATCGCCAATATAGAGATTGCCAAATATATCTTCGGCAATGTTCGATGAAAATTGTACGTTGCCGGGGTTGAATATCTCTTCGTACGGATTCTCGCCATCTACTAAGTAAATACCTTTATCAGTGGTAGCTACCCATAGTCGCTTGTCGCGGTCTTCGTATAGCGTGTTGATGGCAAGGCTTGGCGCAAGCGAGATGTCTTGCTTTAGGTATAAACTATCGCCTTCTGCTTTTACTTGGAAGGTGCCATGATTGGTCGTTCCCACTAAAATGTCGCCATTCTGACGCTCAATGATGCAAGTCACATGGGCATTCATGTGTGGGTTGGTGTGTAGGTTAAAGGGGATTTTCTTGAAAGTACCCGTTGCCTTATTGTGAAGCAATACACCATCCAATGTGCCTATGAACAAACGTTTGTGGCTATCTTCGAACGTGTAGCTCACGAAGTTGCTGCTCACGGCATCCTTTACGATCTCTCGATATACCCTAAACTTAGCTCCGTCGTAGCAGTTAAGGCCATCTTCGGTAGATATCCAAATCAATCCCTCTTTGTCTTGGTAGATATGGTTTATCATACTGCTCGACAACTCGTTATCGGCGGTAAACAACCTATCGCCTTGCGCTTTAAGGGTGATAGCGCATAAAGAGAATGTTATAAATAGAAGTAGGGTATAGAGAGTCTTGCTTTTCATGGTAGTTAACATTTAGTACGCAAATATAAAGATTAAGTTTTGAAATTTGTTACATTGTTACAAAAAATATTCGTTTCTTATTATATGAATGTTACATTGTTGTTACATTTCTTCTGCTTGATGCAAAATAATCTTAGTATGCAACATACTTTAAGCTATGTTACATTTACCTATGGTTAGTGTTTCAACAGCTATCTGTTTCTGTGAAGAAAGCATGAAGGGTGGTTGTAGATTTAAAGCCGCTGTAAATTTCGATGAAGGTAACGTGCGTTTCCTTCCTTAGGAAACGACCGTTCCCCTATTAGGAAACTCTCGTTCCCTCGTTAGGAAACGCGCGTTTCCACGCCTGGAAACTCTCGTTTCCACGAAGGAAAAATCTTGGAAACTCTAATTGTTTGATTTTAAGCATTTAATATTGTGCAGCGTTTTTAGGTTGAATTTATGAGCTTTTGACTATATTTGTAAAAATGGAGTATAAAAAAATAGGAGCAAACCGATTGGTTTGCTCCTATATATATAATAAGGTGTAGCTTACGACGAATTATCTATTCTTGTTCAGCAATTCAATAGTTGGGCACTCTTCGTTGGTGATGCCAAGTTGCACCTTCTTCAAATCGTCCAATTCGTGAATTGGGCGTTCGTAATCTTTTGGGAAAGGAAGTTTACTGAATGTTTGGAAATAGAGCAAACAAGCATCTTTCCACCAAATGGCATCGCGCGTTTGTGCAATCAACTTGGTTTGCACGTCGGCAAAGCGCTCGGCATCGATATCCTCTTTTACATTATCCCAAGCCTTTTGGAAGTCGCGTGTCAATTGCACGCCACGGTCGTAGTGATAACACAATGCTTCCCACAATGTGCGTCCGCTTTGCAACTTGTGTTGCCAGGGCACATGATGAAACCAAAGGATATACTTTTCGGGACAAGTATCGATGTTGTCGTACAACTTGCAAAGCTCGTCCGGATATTGTGCTACGGCATTTGAGCCGGTGCTACTACGATCGAATCCCAATCCCTTTTCATCGGCATTGTGATAGTACGAAGGCATCCAGTCGGCACGAGCACCAGGGATAGCACACCAAGGTTCGGGGCCATAGTGGTGTCCCCATGCAAAGATGTGGTGCAAGCCAAGCGGCATCATGTAATCTACTACCGCTTCGTGGCTATATACCATCATCTTAGAAAGAGTGGTCAAAGACGATTCCTTTAAATCGAATGTTTGTTGCAACCATTCTTTAGCAATAACGTCTGATGTTAGGGTAGGCTCCCATGCCAAACGGCCGAAAGCATACCAGTTGGCTTGTCCAAAGTGATGACCACACCAATTGGTATCTGTACCAATATTGGTTACACCGGCAATGGCATTCATGGTGTTAGGCTCTACCAAGTCGAAGAACTCTTCCCACATAGGTGCCAAGAAAGCCAAGTGGTTGCTATGTCCTAAGTACTCTTGTGTGATTTGCAACTCGGGCATAAGCGGTGTTTGCTTCATCGAAGTGAAGAGTGGGCTATATGGCTCGCGTGGTTGGAAGTCGATAGGGCCATTCTTTACTTGGATAATTACGTTAGAGCGGAATTGACCATCCAATGGTTGAAATTCCAAGTAAGCTTGCTTAGCACGGTCGGCATCGCTTGGGCTATACACAAATGCACGCCACATCACGATACCCTTGTAAGGCTTTAATGCGTCGGCCAACATGTTAGCACCTTCGGCATGTGTGCGTCCAAAGTCGCAAGGGCCGGGTTGGCCTTCCGAGTTAGCTTTTACCAAGAAGCCACCAAAGTCGGGGATAAGTTGATAGATTTCTTTTACTTTATTCTTCCACCACTTCACTACCTCTTTATTTAATGGGTCGGCTGTTTCAACCTCGCCCAATGCCATTGGTGTAGCAAAGTTTACCGAAAGATATACTTGAATGCCGTATGGGCGAAATACGTCGGCCAATACTTTTACCTTTTCAAGGTATTCGGTAGTAAGCATTTTGGGCGAAGCATTTACGTTGTTCAATACGGTACCATTGATACCGATTGATGCATTGGCACGTGCATACTCTTTGTAGCGGGGAGATAATGCAGGAAGTTCTTCCCAATTCCATAGTGAGAAACCTGCATATCCGCGTTCAACGCGGCGGTCGAGGTTATCCCAATGGTTAAGGATTCGCTTGTCGAAAGCGGGTGATTCGGTGATGTCCAACGATTGAACATCGGTGTTTGTTGCTTGTAAACGAAGCAAGTGGTAGGCACCATACAACAAACCAACATCGCTCAACGAGCTGATTTCTATTTGTTTGCCTTCTTCAATGGCACGGATGCGATAGCTTGAAGCAGGAAGCTTGCGTAAATCTTTGTCCTTTGTCTTCTTTAAGACAACGGGCACACCTTTCCAAGCTTGTTCCAACTCGGCTTGGGCTATTTGTGCGGTTTCGCTTGTTAGTTTGCAAGTTACGGTAGCTTGAGCATCGGTAGCTTGTCTTAACCATAGTCGGCTTCCGTCTTCTGCCAACGCTCCTTGCAATATGCAGAAGCTGAAGAGTGTTAGTAGGAGTCGTTTCATAAAATCTTGTTATTAATTTATCTGTCAGCAGGGTATTTTATGCCCCATTCTTTGCGCAAATCATCCATTTGTTGCATGATGCGTATGGTTTCTTTGTGAGGCATATAAGGAGATTCTAACCAACCGTTTTCAATGGCTTCGATACTTGCATACACTTGATATTCGTAGCCGGTAATCTTTGTAGGCGCCTCGTAAACGGCTACCTCTTTATAATCGGTGGTTACAACGCGAACACGCTCGGGGTTGTTGATGTTCTCTACAATCAAGTGGCCTTTTTCGCCCGAAATGATACCCATACGGTCGCTCATCACCATACACGAGCTATGAAGAATAGCTATTTTGCCATCGGCATATTGTAGGGTAATGCTATTTTGTCCGTCAACACCTGTAGGAAGCATGGCGCAACACGAGGTAGTCTTTACGATATCGGTGCCAAACACCATTGCGGCAAAATTTAGCGCATAAACGCCCAAGTCGAGCAACGCACCTCCCGCCAATTCGGGCTTTTGAAGGCGTTCTCTATCTCCGATAGGGTAGCAAAGGTTGGCTGATAATAGTTTGGGAGTACCGATGATGCCACTTGCCAATATCTCGTTGATAGTTTGCGATAAGGGCATGTAGCGTGTCCAAATAGCTTCGGTGATGAAGAGGTTCTTTTCGCGAGCTAAAGCGATTAGCTCTTCGGCTTGCCATGTAGTGGCGGTGAATGCTTTTTCGCACAATACATGTTTGCCGGCGAGCAATGCCATGCGTGCGTGTTCATAGTGGTGTGAGTGTGGCGTAGCAATATATACCAACTCGACATTGTCGTCGGCCAATAACTCTTCGTACGAGCCATAAGCTTTTTGGAAGTTGTATTGTTCAGCCAACGACTTTGCCTTGTTGATATCGCGCGATGCAATGGCATACGCCTCAGCTTGAGGCGTGCCTTGCAACGTGATTGCCATCTTATCGGCTATCCATCCACAGCCGATGATGCCAATTTTGGTTCTTTTTGCCATAGGCTTAGTCATCAAGACCTTCAATGGTTATGATACGGCCTTCAGCGTCATATTCCAATTCGCAAACCTTCAAGCTGCGCAAGTGGTTCTTACCACCTGAAGGTACACTGTCGTGATGGAAAAGATACCATTTACCCTTATACTCAACGATTGAGTGGTGAGTAGTCCAACCTACAACAGGAGTAAGGATTACACCTTGGTAAGTGAAAGGACCATAAGGATTGTCACCAATTGCATAGCACAAAAGGTGAGAGTCACCTGTAGAGTATGAGAAATAGTATTTACCATTGTACTTGTGCATCCAGCTTGCTTCGAAGAAGCGATGTGGGTCGTCAGCAGCCAATGGCTTGCCATTTTCGTCCACCACTTGGATTGGCTTTGGCTCTTCTGCAAAGTGAAGCATATCATCGCTCAACTTCACCATACGGCTTGGCAATGATGGTTCGTCGCCGTGAGGAAGGTTAGGACTATCAGGTGTGTTGTTCACAGCTGGGTCTTCTACCGGTTTGTTGTCGCGATATGATTGCAATTGACCACCCCAAAGGCCGCCGAAGTACATATAGTAGTTGCCATCTTCATCTTTGAAAACGCAGTTGTCGATACTATAGCTACCAGGGATTGGTTCTGGTTGTGGGATGAATGGGCCAGCAGGATTATCTGCGATAGCCACACCGTGATGGAAAATCTCATTGCGGTCTTTCATTGGGAAGTACATGTAGTATTTGCCATCTTTTTCGGCTACGTCGCAATCCCAAAGTTGACGGCCACGCCATGCAATGTCTTCCAAGTCGAGCACCTTACCATGGTCGATAACTTCGCCATTCATAGGGTCATCTGTAGAAAGCACGTGGTAATCCTTCATGATATACTCATCGCCACTATCGTTGTTTACGTTATTGCATTCCCAGTCGTGTGATGGATAGATATAAACTCTGTCGTTGTACACGTGTACAGAGGGGTCAGCCATATAGTCGCTGGGGAACAAATATCTTTTTACTTTCTTCATAATAATAAAGTGTTAATAGTTAATATTTGGTTTATTATTTAGCTCTTGATTCGATTTCTTTGTTAATCTTGTCGATTACGTCATCTTCCAATTCGTACTTAGAGATAATCCACATAGCAAGTAACAAAAGAACAGCTGGGATAACGCATACCAACCACAAGATACCTTGTTCGGCAAATGCTGTTTGCTTAGGCAATTCAGCGTCGAAGCCTACGATAGCCAATACCAAACCAGGAACAACACCACCAAGTGCCATACCTGCCTTGAAGAAGATACCTGTCAATGCATTTACGATACCTGCGATGCGGCGTCCAGAAGTGTATTCACCATACGATACAACTTCAGGTACAAGTGCCCACATGTAACCAGTTGCAACGATGATACCAGTACTCTTCACGAATTGAGCCACGCAAAGCAAGCTGAATTGCTTCAATGCTTCTACTTGAACGAAGATGTACATCATAGCCATACCTACGATAGCAGTGCCAAGGAAGAGGTAGAACATACCCTTCTTACCAATCTTACGCTTGATAGCAGGTACCAAAGGCATGAAGATGAATGCAGGGATAGTACCCAACCACATAAAGGCGGTTGTCATGATAGGAGTAGCTTCTACGTTGTAAGTCATGAAGTAAGCATCGGCAGCATTACCCACACTCATCATAGCAAATGCGGTGATGAAGAAGAATGCCAACACGCGCAAAGGACGATTGCGGAGGAACTCTGTCCAAAGGTCGCTCACCTTTACGTTTTCCGATTCCTTTTGATCCATAACAACGCGTTCCTTACATTGTGAGAAACAGAATACCAACAACAACAAACCAGCCAAAGCAAAGATAGTCATCGTGATGAACCATGCGGTTGCAGCTTCTGGCTTGTCGGTGATAGCTGTACCATCGGCGGCAACTGGTGCGAAGATAGCGATAACCATCGGAAGAGATTTCACGATAAGTGCACCAAGGTTGGCCATGAACATACGTGTAGAGGTCAATACGGTGATTTCTTCGGTGTCGCGTGTCAATGAAGAGTTCAATGCGCCATAAGGTACGTTCACCAAGGTGTAGCACATACTCATACCTACGTAAGTGATGTAAGCGTAAATCACTGAACCGCTAAAGCCATTCCAGAAGCAGAGGATAGACAAACCTACCAAAGGAATACCGCCAAGGATAAGCCAAGAACGATATTTACCCCATTTTGGATTACCCTTATCAACGAATGCACCTACCAAGGGGTCCCAAAGTACATCGACAAGACGTACAATCAAGAACATCAAAGCAGCTGTTCCTGGATCTAATCCGTAAACGTTTGTGTAGAAAAATAATAGCCAAATACTTACTGTTTGATAAATAAGATTTTGAGCCATGTCACCGCTACCAAAACCGATGCGTTGCATCCATGATAGCTTGTAGAAGCCTTTAGCTTCATCTGTAGTTTTGTTTGTAGAACTCATGGTGTAATAATTAAAGTTATTAATAATTTGATTTATTTATATTCATACAATTTTACGTGTAGTATCTTTACGTCGCCC
>JAGBWA010000070.1 GCA_017630035.1 Bacteroides sp. | reverse complement strand
TCCCAACAAGTGTCCGGTGATTGACTTGGTTGAACTGATATTCAATTTATATGCATGTTCGCCAAACACTTCTTGAATAGCTTTTGCTTCCGAAATATCACCTACTGGTGTTGATGTGCCATGAACATTGATGTAATCAACTTCTTCTGGCTTCATCTCTGCGTCTTCCAATGCATTCAACATCACTAATTTAGCACCCAAGCCTTCGGGATGAGTAGCTGTCAAGTGATAAGCATCGGCCGACATACCAACACCGGCAACTTCGGCGTAGATCTTCGCACCGCGTGCCTTAGCATGCTCCAATTCTTCGAGAACCAAGCATCCGGCACCTTCTCCCATCACAAATCCGTCGCGGCTTGCGCTGAATGGACGAGATGCTGTTTCTGGAGAGTCGTTGCGGGTAGAGATGGCATGCATGGCACTAAATCCACCAACACCACCTTCTGTTATGGCTGCTTCGGCACCACCTGTTACGATTGCATTGGCTTTTCCTAAACGGATAAGGTTGAATGCATCGGCAATGGCGTTGCTCGATGTAGCACATGCTGATGTTGTAGCATAGTTAGGACCATGGAAACCATAAAGGATAGAGATTTGACCAGCTGCAATGTCCGAAATCATTTTCGGGATGAAGAAAGGATTGAATTTTGGACCATTTTGCTTGTTCATTGCATAGTAGCCAATTTCTTCTTCGAAGGTTCTGATACCTCCGATACCAGCACCGAAAACAACTCCAACACGATTCTTGTCAATCGCTTCACCATCCAAACCGGCATCGCTTACGGCTTGCTTGGCCACTGCTACAGCGTATTGTGCGTAAAGGTCCATCTTTCTAGCCTCTTTACGATCAATATATTCTGCTGCATTGAAGCCTTTTACTTCGCATGCGAATTGTGTCTTGAAAAGGGATGCGTCAAAATGAGTAATAGGTCCCGCTCCACTTCTTCCATTAACAAGTCCGTCCCAATAATCTTGTACGTTGTTGCCGATGGGTGTAATGGCGCCGAGACCTGTTACTACCACTCTTTTTAATTCCATTCTTTAGCTGTATGGGATTAGAATTACTTAGCGTGCTCTTCGATATAAGATACAGCATCACCTACAGAACCAATCTTTTCAGCTTGGTCATCTGGAATAGAGATACCAAATTCCTTTTCGAATTCCATGATCAACTCTACAGTGTCAAGAGAGTCTGCACCGAGGTCGTTAGTGAAGCTTGCTTCCATTGTAACTTCTGATTCTTCTACGCCCAATTTATCTACGATAATGGCTTTTACTCTTGATGCAATTTCAGACATAATTTTTTGATTTTAAATTAGTAAATAATTTTAGTTCTTAAATTTTGCACCGCAAAGGAATGAATATTTATTGTTTTGAGCAAATATTTATCCAAATAAATGCTATTTTCTTGCACAAAAAGCTGTTTTCTGTGCACTACTGGCTGTTTTTATGGTAGTTTTTAGGCAATTTTGATGTTAATCTATCCATTTTAAGCCATAGGCATCGGGCTCGCGGCGGATAGGATAGTTTCCTCTTAATAGCTCGAATTGTTCGGGGTGTTGCTTCAACGCCAAGCTATCCACCATCGGGTTGTATAGTTGCAGGTAATCGGCCGCGTTTGGAGTGTCGGCCGGCATCGGAGGGTTGATTTGATAATTGCCTTTTAGCTTGAAATGGCGACAAAGGGCATCGAGCGACATGCGCGTTGCATTGGCTTTTCCGTCGGCCGAATAGCCGGCTATGTGGGGGGTGCCTACAAACACCTTATATAATAAGGTAGTGTCGATGTCGGGTTCGCCCTCCCAAACGTCGAGAATGGCATCGGCTATCAAACCGTTATCTAAAGCATCCGACAAAGCTTGCGCATCGACTACTTCGCCCCTGGATGTATTGATAAGGATGGGTTGTTTTTTTAGTTGACGGAAGAATGCCTCATCGGCCAAATGGAAGGTTTTATATTTACCTATTCTATTCAAAGGAGTGTGGAAAGTAATCACATCGCACACTTCGGCTATTTGTTGCAAAGAGGCAAATCCTTCATCGCCTTCCACGGCTTGACGAGGGGGGTCGTTCAGCAAAACGCGCATTCCCAACTGCTGGGCCACCTTGGCTACTTTTCGTCCCACATTGCCTACCCCTACTATGCCGATAGATTTTCCCTTAAGGGTAAATTCTTTTTCCCTTAACAGTAGTAACAAACAAGCATGAACGTATTGTGCCACGGACGAAGCGTTGCATCCGGGTGCATTGGTCCAAACAATGCCCGCCCTTTCGCAATAATCGGTATCAATGTGGTCGTAACCGATAGTGGCGGTGGCAATGAATTGCACCTTACTTCCCTTCAGCAAATCCTCGTTGCACAGAGTGCGTGTTCGAACGATAAGCGCATCGGCATCCTTCACCACTGCTTTATCAATCTTTGTTGCAGGAAGAAAAATTGGCTCATCGACCAATGCCGTTAATGCTTCGCGGATATAAGGTATTTTATCGTCAACAATTACTTTCATCTTTCAAAAATATTTTGGTATTTGCTCGTTTTACATGCAAAACTAAACAAAGTTTGCATTTTGTGCCAATGTTTCACGAAAAAGATATTACTTTTGCCGTATTAATACGCTTAGATATGAAAGAATTCATCCAACTACTACGTCGTTTCGTTCCCCCTTACAAGAAGTATTTAATTGGTGCCATGTGGCTAAACCTATTATCGGCCATACTGAATATATTCTCTTTTGCACTTATCATACCCATTTTGCAAATCCTCTTCGAGATGGACTCCACAACCTATCAGTTCATCCCTTGGGATACTGCCGACATGGGGTTGAAAGATATTGCTACCAACAATTTCTACTACTATGTTACTGAACTCATTGCTTCGCGCGGTGCTTCTATAACACTTTTGTTGTTAGGATTGTTCCTTGCCGTAATGACTCTATTCAAAACCTTTACCTACTTTGCTTCATCGGCCGTTATGATTCCGCTTCGCACGGGTGTTGTACGCGACATTCGCAAGCAAGTGTACGATAAGGTGCTACACCTCCCCTTAGGTTTCTTTAGCGAAGAGCGCAAAGGCGACATCATTGCCCGTATGAGTGGGGATGTTACTGAAGTGGAAACCAGCGTTACAAGTTCACTTGACATGCTTGTGAAAAACCCCATCTTGATTATTGCCTACTTTGGTACACTTATCATGATTAGTTGGGAGCTTACGCTATTTACCCTCTTGGTAGTGCCAGTAATGGGATGGATTATGGGTACAGTAGGTAAGAAACTAAAGCGTAAATCGTTGGCCGCTCAAGAAAAATGGAGCGACACGATGTCGCAATTGGAAGAGACATTGGGCGGATTGCGCATCATCAAAGCATTCCTTGCCGAAGACAAAATGTCGAAGCGATTCGATCGTTGTAGCAACGAATATCGCGATGCCATCAACCGAGTAGCCACTCGCCAAGCATTGGCCCACCCTATGAGCGAATTCTTGGGTACTTGCCTCATCGTCATCGTATTATGGTTTGGCGGCACACTTATTCTAAGCAACAATGCCCCTATCGATGCACCTTCGTTCATCTTCTATTTGGTGATTCTTTATAGCGTTATCAACCCATTGAAGGAATTCTCAAAGGCCGGTTACAACATCCCTAAAGGTTTGGCAAGTATGGAACGTATCGACCGCATCCTTAAGGCCGATAACCCCATTAAAGAACCTGAACAACCCCAAAAATTGCCTTCGCTGAACGAATCTATCGAATTCAAGGATATTACTTTCAGCTACGATGGCACGCGCAATGTACTGAAAAACATCAACCTGAAAGTGCCCAAAGGCTCTACCATAGCATTGGTAGGACAATCGGGTTCGGGTAAATCGACATTGGTAGATTTGCTTCCGCGCTATCACGATGTACAATCGGGAAAGATTTGTATCGACGGTATTGATATTAAGGATGTACGCATACACGATTTACGTACGCTGATTGGAAATGTGAATCAAGAAGCCATCTTGTTCAACGATAGTTTCTTCAACAACATTGCGTTTGGTGTGGAAGGTGCTACAATGGAACAAGTAATTGAAGCGGCTAAAATTGCCAATGCACACGACTTTATCATAGAAACCGAGAATGGTTATGACACCAACGTAGGCGATAGAGGCGGCAAGCTTTCCGGTGGTCAACGCCAACGCATCAGCATTGCACGCGCTATCTTGAAAAATCCTCCTATTCTTATATTAGATGAAGCTACTTCTGCGTTGGATACCGAAAGCGAACGCTTAGTTCAAGAGGCTTTAGAGCGATTGATGAAGACACGCACCACCATTGCTATTGCACACCGTTTATCGACCATTAAAAATGCCGATAAAATTTACGTGCTCTACGATGGTGAAATCGTAGAGCACGGTAAACATGAGGAGCTTTTAGCTAAAAACGGTTATTACAAACGACTGAACGATATGCAGTCGTTAGGATAATCTTTTCATTAGAAAGTAGGATTTCCTGTACCCCACCACTTAATCCAACGTTCGTAATCTACATCTTCGAACATTGGTGCTGTAGTGACATTTGTATCTACATCTTCCTTGCCAAGCAAGAATTTATCAACAAAGGCTTCTACTTCGGGATATTGAACTTCGGGCAATTGGCAATGGCCATGCTTGTCTATGAACGAGAAGCCCATACGATCTTCAATGCCGAATGTTTCCCACACTTTGCGTGCAGCTTGACATGATACATAGCCCGATTCGTCGGCCAACCATTCATAGTCGGGGTTACCCAATACCAACAAAGCACGTGGTGCAATCAATGCACAAAGTTCGTGGTGGTCGTGAGGAAGACGAGCTACATTTTCTTCCTTAAATTGAATCATGCTTTCCTTAAACCAAGAGTAGTTGGTTCTGCCAAGTGTTTCTACATTACCCAATGTTTCTGATACGCGCCAAGCAGCTGCACCACCACCACCGGGTTCTTGTGCGATAGTCAACGCAATACGTTCGTCGAAAGCACCTGCAAAGAGTGCCATCTTACCAGCAAACGAGCAACCAGAGATTGCCAAGTGCTTGGTATCAATCTTAGAGCTTGCACCTACAATTTCCAAACCATCAATCAAGCGGCTAACGCCCCATGGCCATGCGGTATATGAGCCCATTTCCAATTGGTCGGGATAGAGTTTGTTGATAGGTTCTTGACCGCGCTTTTGAGTGTGCGACATTACTTGGCTGAAGTTGAAGCCAATGGTTGCAATGTTGCGTTCTTTGAAGATGCTCAATGGCAAGCTACCTGCACCCCAACCAATACCGATGATTGCAGGGAATGGGCCTTCGCCTTCGGGGTAAGAAATAGGAGCCTTGATGGTGAGTACTTCACCATTTACGGTAACCTTCACCTTCAAAGTATCACCATCCATGATTGCATCGACACATTCTTTAGGAACAACAGGTTTTTCACCTACTTCATAATGTTCAAGTTCGCGGATAATTTCGGCACGACGACGCTTCCAATCCTTGAAGTTTTTCACGCGTCCGCTACCATCCGACCACAAAAGAGGGTCTGTCAGCGGTTCTACCACTGGCAATTCATCAAACGATGGCAACACGGGTAATGCAAATTCTGCACCTGTGTTCTCTACATCATACACTAAAGGAATTTCTTGCTTGCAAGATACCACAAGCATTAACATTGCACCCAGTGCAACATTAAGAGATAATCTAATAGGGTGTCTCATAAGTATATAAAAAAGTTAAACATTTATTTTCTACCAAAATCGGCAGGAATTTCTCCCCACTTTTTGGTGTCCCATTTCAGTATTTGTGTTGTATATGTATTCTGAGCAAGCCATTTCTCGGCACGTTCAATCAGTTTGAAGAGCTCTTCGGTCTTCTCATTACGCTCCAACTTTGTTTTGCACTGCTTTTTCTTTACCCAACCTATTGCATTTACGCTATCGCTATAAATAGGCATTTGAATATTTTTCTGCTTCAACAAAGCCAAGCCATGCACTATTGCCAAGAACTCTCCTATATTATTAGTGCCATATAGCGGGCCAAAGTGGAAAATCTGCTGACGACTTGCTACATGCACTCCTCTATACTCCATCTGTCCGGGGTTTCCACTACAAGCCGCATCTACGGCCAAGCTATTCTCCAACACCTCGGGCGGCAAGGGAGCATCCTTTCTTCGCGCAGGAGTGGTCTTTTCCGCTTTTGGTTTTACATAATCGTATGGCGAAGATGCAAAGGCCTCTTCGGCTTCTTGCATGCTCTCGAACGACTTGTATTTGGCACCGGCAAATCCTTTGGTTTGTAGCAGGCACTCTTCCCATGTTTCGTAAATACCAGGTTCTACACCTTGCCACACCACATAGTATTTCGGCTTCTTATTCATGCAACAAAGATAGAAAGATTTTTTTAATCTTAACACATTTTGCGAACGTTTCATTATCTTTGCCGCAAAATCAGTTGATACTATATATGATTCGCATCTTTCTTACCGGCTATATGGGTGCCGGGAAAACAACATTGGGGAAAGCGTTTGCCAAGGCAAAAGGGATTGATTTCATTGATCTCGACTGGTATATCGAGAAGCGTTTTCACAAAACAATTAGGGAGTTATTTGCTGAACGAGGCGAGGATGGATTCCGCACTATCGAGAAGAATATGCTTCGCGAAGTGGGCGAATTCGAGAATGTTCTGATTTCCACCGGTGGAGGCACTCCATGCTTTTTCGACAACATGGAATACATGAATCAGCAAGGCGAAACCGTGTTCTTGGACGTACCCATCGACGTTTTGTTTCGTCGATTGAAGATAGCGAAACATCAACGCCCCATCTTAAAAGACAAGAACGACGAAGAATTGCGCCTTTTCATCGAAGAAGCCTTGCAAAAAAGATTGCCTTTCTACCAACAAGCACACCATAGCTTCGATGGTAGTTTCTTGGAAAGTCGTTCGCAAATCAACGAAAGCATTGAGAAATTGGAGGCATTACTATCTGCTAATTCAAAGAAATAAAATAAGATTATGAAAGAAAAACTAACCGTTATCAAAGTAGGCGGAAAGATTGTTGAGGAAGAGGCCACTTTGTTACAACTACTAAACGATTTTGCGCACATCGAAGGCTATAAGGTATTGGTGCATGGCGGAGGACGCTCGGCCACTAAGATTGCATCGAGTTTAGGTATAGAAAGCCAAATGGTAAACGGCCGTCGCATCACGGACAAGGAGATGCTGAAGGTAGTAACCATGGTGTATGGCGGATTGGTAAACAAGAACATTGTGGCCGGCTTGCAAGCCCGTGGCGTGAATGCTTTAGGATTGACCGGTGCCGATATGAATGTGATTAAGAGTGTAAAACGTCCGGTGAAGGATATCGACTATGGTTTCGTAGGCGATGTAAAGAAGGTAAATGGCGAATTCCTTGCCGACATTATCCAAAAAGGCATTGTACCGGTTATGGCGCCACTTACACACGATGGCGAAGGAAACATGCTGAACACCAATGCCGACACCATAGCCGGCGAAACCGCCAAAGCATTGGCCCATTACTTTGACGTAACCTTGGTATATTGCTTTGAAAAGAAAGGCGTTTTGCGCGATGAAAACGATGACGATAGTGTAATTCCATCGATAGACGAACCTACCTTCAAGCAACTTGTAGCCGATGGCGTAATTCAAGGCGGCATGATTCCCAAACTTGAAAACTCGTTCGAGGCCATCAATGCCGGCGTGAAAGAGGTAGTCATCACACTTGCCTCGGCTATTGCAGATGAAGAAGAGGGTACACGCATCAAGTAATCGATTTTATAATTTCCCTTAAGAGAAAATATTTTTCCCTTAAGGGTAAATAAAACAAAGGGGTAGCTTCGCAAAGCTACCCCTTTTGTTTAAGAGTAAAATTTATGTTTAAGTTTAGAGTTTGTGTACACCTCGTTTAGGTAGCTCCAATTGTGGATTGCCTTTATAACCAACCTCACCACTACCAGATATTGAAACCTTTAGATGGTCGGTAGCATGACACTCTACATCGCCACTACCGGCTATTGAAACATTGACCTCTTTTGCCTCGAAACCAGCGGCTAAGATTTCACCACTTCCAGCCAATTCAAAATGAGATTTATCGGTTTTACCATATATCTCGACGCATCCGCTACCGGCCGCATTTACGTTGGCCTTGGTGCAAGTAACATCCACCAACTTCAAATCGCCACTACCGGCCAATGAAACCTTGGCTGTATGGACATTAACATCTTTCATCGACACATCACCACTACCGGCAAGCGACACATCGAATTGGTTGCAAGCCAATTGTTGCATAGTAACGTCGCCACTTCCCGATAGCGCTATACGTAAATCTTCTTGGCAGAAAATATTCTTACCCATTACATCGCCACTACCGGCTAAAGATATATTCATTTTGTTGGTTTTCACACCATTT
The DNA here is from genome assembly GCA_017630035.1 of Bacteroides sp. Lineage (GTDB taxonomy): Bacteria > Bacteroidota > Bacteroidia > Bacteroidales > Bacteroidaceae > Bacteroides. The sequence continues at coordinate 38,262 of JAGBWA010000070.1, read as the reverse complement.
GCCAAATCAATAGATCCACTACCGGCAAGGCTGATAGCATTGATATCTTCGGAAGAGACGCGAATAATCAACTTATTATAGGATATGCTATACCCCTTTTTGAAGCCAATTTTCAGGGTGCCATTCACCACTTCGGTTTTCACTAAATCGACAATATTGTCGGCCGTATAGATTTCTAAAGTGGGTTTACCCTTTACTTGTTTATAAACAACATCCATGCTACCCGCTACTTCCAGGCGGTCGAAGTCGTCAATTTTAATCTGTTTAGTTACATACACATTGCTGGCTTTCACCTTTTTATTACCCAAAGTGAATACTTGGCCAAAAATAGTAGATGTACAAAGTAACATCGCAGAAAGTAATAATACAAATCGTTTCATTTTAATGGTATGTTTTTAGTTTTGTTTTCAATTCTCTATCCATTAGACGAAGCATGTATAGGAAAAGTTGCAAATAGCGTGAAAAAAAGTAGCAATAATCGGAAGAAAGTTGTTAATTTGCCCTTGTTATGGAGAAAAACTACCAAATAGAGGATGCCGAATTGGGCACAATCACATGGAAAGTGAACGCAAAAGCGCGAAGGATGACCTTCCGCACCAAACCAGAAGGGGTATTTGCTACCGTACCAACGGGCACTACCCAAAAGGAGGTGAAGATGGCCATTGAAACGTTGCGCCCCAAACTGCTGAAGGCAAAAGAGAAGGCGAAACCGAAGCCGCTTATCGACCTAAACTATCGCATCGATGCGGAGTTCTTCAAACTTTCGCTAGTCAGCGGCAATCGTGAACGTTTCCTCTCTCACTCCGAACTTGGCGAGATGCGGATTATCTGTCCGCCCAATGCCGATTTCAACGATGCCGGTTTGCAAGAATGGTTAAAGAAAGTCATCGTGGAAGCGTTGCGACGAAATGCCAAAATCGTGCTTCCTCCACGGCTATATATGCTATCCATGAAACATGGATTGCCCTACGAACAACTGAAAATAAATAGTAGTAAAGGGCGTTGGGGAAGTTGCTCGGCCAAGAAACACATTAACCTTTCTTGCTATTTAATGCTACTACCCTCGCATTTGATTGATTATGTGTTGTTGCACGAATTGGCCCACACGAAAGAGATGAATCATAGCGAAAAGTTTTGGGCGTTGCTCGACAAGCTGACCGACGGAAAAGCAAAAGCGTTGCGCAAGGAGTTGATGCAATTCAACATCAACATATAATGCCGCCACCAAGCAACAAACCCTCTTTGTCGTAAAAAGCAGCTGCTTGACCTTTGGCAATGGATTCGAGCGGCTCGAGTAATGAAACGAACAAGTTATCGCCATCCAACGATATACGGCATCGGTTGGCTTGCTTGCGATAGCGAATTTTCACGATCACTTCATCCATCGAAAGCACCTTTTCCACATCGTGCAAATGCCAATCTTTCAACCGCATCTCTTCTTTATATAAGGAGGATAAAGGGGCTAATACCACTTCATTGCGTTCGGGAAGTAACTCCTTCACAAAGATAGCACGATTCAATTGCAACCCCAATCCCCTTCGCTGACCAACCGTATAGAAGGGATAACCCCGATGAATACCCATAAAATGGCCGTTTTCATCGACAAATCGTCCTTCACCGGGGAAGTGTTCGGCAGGAAGTTGGGAGGTGAGAAATGTATGGTAATTCAAGGGACAAAAACAGACACCTATACTGTTGCGTTTTGTTGCAATTTGCGCAAAACCTCTTGCCTGAGCATATTCAGCAGCCTCTTGCCTGGTTATATCACCCATCGGCAAAACCATCCTTGACAAAATGGATTGCGACAATCCCCATAGGAAAAATGATTGGTCTTTATCTGCATCCTTGGCCGGCGCAAGGTAATAGAGATTATCACGGCACACTTTTCGGACATAATGCCCCGTAGAAATGTAATAAATGCCCTTTTCATCGGCTATTTGTGCTAATAACGGCCATTTGAACTGGTTGTTACATAGTGTACAAGGCACCGGAGTACGGCCGGCCATATACTCCTCCACAAAGTAATTGACTATCTTTTGCTGAAAACGCTCACGCACATCCACCGTGAGATGTTCAATCCCAAGCCTATCGGCAAGCATACGGGCATCGTCCAAGTATTGGGTATCGTTATCACGCTCATAAAAACGGAAAGTAACACCAACTACCTCGTAGCCGGCATCCAACAATTTCATGGCGCACACCGAACTATCCGTGCCACCACTCATGCCCAATAATACACGTTTTTGCAGCTTCATCTCTGCAAATGTACTCTTTTTATCTAAATGATTAAAATAAAGTAAGGAAATATGAAGATTTATTGTACCTTTGCAACTCAAACAAAAGAAATATAATGCATTATGGAACAGCCATTGATTATTTACAACACGCTGAACAGAAGAAAAGAACTTTTTAAGCCACTCCATGCACCCCATGTAGGTATGTATGTTTGTGGCCCTACAGTATATGGAGATCCACATTTGGGACATGCTCGTCCAGCTATTACGTTCGACTTGCTTTTCCGCTATTTGAAGCACTTGGGATACAAAGTGCGCTATGTACGCAACATCACCGATGTGGGTCATCTTGAACATGATGCCGATGAAGGCGAAGACAAGATTGCAAAGAAGGCACGCCTTGAGCAACTTGAGCCAATGGAAGTAGCACAATACTACACCAATCGCTATCACAAAGCGATGGAAGCGCTAAATGTACTTCCTCCAAGCATCGAGCCGCATGCAAGCGGACATATCATCGAGCAGATTGAACTCGTAAAGGAGATTCTCGCAAACGGTTTTGCTTACGAAAGCGAAGGCTCTGTCTATTTCGATGTAGCAAAATACAACCAAGCGCACCATTATGGTAAACTTTCGGGACGCAACCTCGACGATGTGCTGAACACTACCCGCGAACTTGACGGCCAAGATGAAAAGCACAACCCTGCCGACTTTGCGCTTTGGAAGAAAGCACAGCCCGAACATATTATGCGTTGGCCAGCCCCTTGGAGTGATGGTTTCCCCGGTTGGCATTGCGAATGTACCGCTATGGGACGCAAATACTTGGGTAGCCATTTCGATATTCACGGGGGCGGTATGGACTTGGTATTCCCACACCACGAATGTGAGATTGCGCAATCGGTAGCCAGCCAAGGTGACGACATGGTACACTACTGGATGCACAACAATATGATTACCATCAACGGACAAAAGATGGGTAAATCGCTTGGCAACTTTATCACCCTTGAAGAGTTCTTCAACGGCACGCACGAGAAGTTGGAGCAAGCCTACTCGGCCATGACCATCCGCTTCTTCATTCTTCAAGCACACTATCGTAGCACCGTTGACTTCAGCAACGAGGCACTCCAAGCCGCCGAAAAGGGATTGGCAAGATTGATGGATGCTTGGGCTGCATTGAAGAAGATTACTCCATCGGCAAGCTCTACCGTAGATGTAAAGGGCATCCGTACCAAATGCTACGATGCCATCAACGACGACTTGAACTCACCGATTGTTATCGCTCACCTCTTCGATGCTACCAAGATGATTAACAACATCGTAGCTGGAAACGATAGCATCAATGCGGCCGATTTGGATGAACTGAAAGAGATTTTCCACCTCTTCTGCTTCGATATCCTCGGTTTGAAAGAGGAAGCAACCTCTAATGCCGGACGCGAAGAGGCATTCGGAAAGGTAGTAGATATGCTACTTGAAGAGCGCGCCAAAGCGAAAGCCAACAAGGATTGGGCTACCAGCGACAAGATTCGCAACGAGCTTACTGCGCTTGGCTTCGAAATTAAAGATGGCAAAGATGGATGTAGTTGGAAACTGAACAAATAAAGAAAGCAACATACAACACAAAACGCCCCTTGACACTTGCCAAGGGGCGTTTTATTTATATAAATATGCATCTGCTTACTTCTTCGTGATAACCGAAGTCAATGGATAGCGATTACCCTTTACGTTTTTGAAGAATGCTTTTGCCGAGCCGAAATGTAGGTACATATCCAAGCGAATGGGCAAGTGATTTTTATCATCGGAGATGTAGAAGGTAATAACCTCGTTTTCATCGCCATCGTCGTCATACTCTACAAACGAGAAAACCAAACATCGGTAGGTTTTATCATCGTTTGCCTCGATGTTCTTTACCCCACGATATATCAATGTTTGTTGCTCCACCTTGCGGCCTGTTGCCATGGGGAAGTTTATCTTATCGCCCACTTTATAGTCGTTCGGATCGTACGAACGCGCTTGCGCCAAGATACTTAGCATATCGAAGATGCAACGCGAATCGCTATACTCCATCTCTTGTGTGGGGCGGTTATGGCTACGCCATGTGCGACGTTGCTTTACGTGCGACACACCATCTTTGTACGAAAACCAAGCCTCATCCACCGTATGTCGTTTACCCTCTTCTGCGGCTTTGCGGAAATAGAGCGGCTCTAATTGTTCGCTAACGTAGCAAGTCAATGTGTCGCGCATCTTGAAGAAGAAATCGGCTTGCTTGCTTCCTTTGGTCAGCAAATCAATGACATAGCCAGGCTTTTTGTTATAGTTGGCCGCATCAATCTTCATGCTGGCCGTACCCACCTTTTTCCAAATAAACTTCCAATTGAAATAGAGGTCGTATTCAATCTTTTCGCCAGGTAGAAATGCCTCATTGATGGCGGTACATTGCGCTTGCGCCACATTGATAGACATCATCCACATAGCTATGATAGCTATGACTAATCTGCTACCTGCTCCGAGTATTGTTGTTGTTCTTCTTTTTCTTCTCATCTGGTTTCTGTTTTTTAAGTTCAAGCGGTTTTTGTCGGTCGAGCGGAAGTGCTCTTACATCCCAATCCTGTGTTAAATCGAAGTTTGCTTTCAAATCCAATACTTGCGGATAGTAATACACCATTTCCGGTTGACGCTTATCTTTGTAGCTACCCGTATCCCACACCTCATTATTATTGGTGTCAACAATCAGTCGGGCACCATATTTACCCGGGGCCAAGTAGTAGAAATCTGCTTTACCATCCACTACCGGTACTTGTCTAACGGGCGCATCCTTCGAATCGAGCAATTCTACAAATGCCGGGCCATTTACGCCTGTTATGTTATAGAAGATGGCACCATACTCATCCAGTTTCTTGGTTTTCATCTCCTTGCGGATGGTGTTGTTGAACTTTCCGTATAGGCCATAAATAGAGGCTGAGTCGATAACCAATTCGTAGGTATTTTCGGGTTGCCAATCGGCATAGATATTATAGCGTTTGATGTCTATGGTATCGTGCTCTACCTCGAAAGGCATATCCTCCCAAAGCGTATCTACTTTTTGTCGGACGTGTATGCCTTCGGTGTTGAAGTTGGCGAAAGGTTCGCGCAAGGTAACACTGAGGTAGTCATATACATCGAGCGAATTGGGTGCATAGACATCGGTATCCAAGAAGATGATTTTCTCTTCTTCGGGTTGCGGTGGTATGCTATCGTTTTCCTCCTTTTTACGGCGTTTGTTTTTCTTCTCTTCCTCTTCTTGTTTCTTCTTTTCTTCCTCCAATTTCTTCTCCATTAGTTTGGCAAAGCTTGTTTTGGATACCACATTGATGGTATCGGTGCGAGGCGAAAGTTGATTTAAGCTATCGGTATAGAGGTAGGACAACTCCATGCACAAGGTATCTTGCTTGATGAGTAGCGAATCCTTTACCCAATAGCATAGTGTATCGTTTCGTCCGGTAAGGTCTTCCACGATAAAGGCATCCTTTTCATCGAAGTTCAATCCCCTCATGCGTGGGAGGCTATCGGCCGGTGCTGTGAAATAAAGCGAGAATTTCTCGGGCGAGAGGCGTTCGCTTTTCGCCAAGCGTTGGCGATGGTGCACCTCCTTAAAGCTTCGCAACAGGATATCGTCGGGGAGGAAGTGTGTATAGGCCACCGTAGCAATGGTGTCGATGGTCAGTGTATCCAGCCAGGTAGTGTCTTGGCGTGTACGTGGCTCCATCGATGGAATGATGAGCGAATCGTTGAACGCAATAACTTCGGTTGGTTGGTTGAAGTAATAGTTGCGGTCGGCATCTTGCAAAGCATAGATGCGATACTTGCCGGGCGCTACGCCACGAATAGAGAATTGTCCGCGGCTATTGGTAATACCCACACGCTCAATGGCTTTGGTAGTAAATGCAGAATCGGCCAAGTCGGCATGCAACCCCACCATCATACCCTTCACTGGCTCAAGGTTCGATGCATTGAGCACCGTACCGCCTACGGCCATTGTGTCGAGACGTTCGCCCGTAGAGAAGGTAAAGAAGAAATTCTCCAACGGATTGCCTTCGTTATTGTCTTGAATAGCATCGGCAAAGTCGATGGTATAAGTGGTATTTGGCTTCAACGAATCTTCCAATGTAACAACCACCTTTCTGCCATTTGCCTTGATTACCGGTTGTTGCACTTGCGGAGGCGAGATAACAATCTTTTCACCGGGTTTGTCCAACTTGATAAATTCGTCGAACTCGATGGTTATCTTATTGCGGTTGCTATTCACCTCGGCTTGCTCGGGCGTACTACCAATGAACACCGGCGGTTCTTCGTCGATGGGGCCACCCTCCAAACGGCCTATGCTGGCACACGAATAGATGATGATGAGCAACCCTGCGGCCAATAAAAGTTGGTGAGATATCTTTTTCATAATCCTAACTTCACACATTATTATATATCAGGCTACAAAAATAAGGGTTATCTCTCAATAAATCTCTACGAATTAGGCTATTTTCACTTATAATTTCATAAAAACAAGGATTTTTCTTAACTTTGTAGCATGAACAACGAACAACTACCCATTCATTTTGCGCCACTTCAAGGCTATACCGATGCCATTTATCGTAGCGCGCATGCCCGCATTTTTGGCGGCGTAGCAAGTTATTACACTCCTTTTGTGCGTCTTGAACATGGCGATTTCCGCCGCAAAGATGTACGCGAACTCGATGCCGACAATAACCGCGGTGTCAACCTTACGCCTCAACTCATTGCCTCAACACCGGAGAAGATTTTGCGCATTTTAGCCCTTTTCATCGAGAAAGGATATAAAAATGTCGATATCAATTTAGGTTGTCCATTCCCCACATTGGCCAAGCGACACAACGGTGCCGGCTTGCTTCCCTACCCCGACGAAGTGAAAGCGCTACTGATGGCCGCCATCGAAGCTCATCCGGAGATTCAATTCTCGGTAAAGATGCGTTTAGGTTGGGAAGATACCAACGAATGCATGGCGTTGTTGCCGTTATTGAATAGCCTACCCCTATCGCACATCACCATGCATCCCCGTTTGGGTAAGCAACAATACAAAGGGGAAGTGGATTTGGAGGCCTTCCAACGTTTCTACGCCGAATGCGAAAAGCCGTTGATTTACAATGGCGATGTGTTGACGTTGGACGATATTGAAACCATCAGCAATCGTTTCCCACGCTTGAGCGGTTTGATGATTGGTCGCGGCCTGCTTGCCAACCCTGCCTTAGCCATTGAGTACCAACAAGGTGCCCCCTTATCACCAAAAGAAAAAATTGAGAAGATTCGTTTGCTCCATGCCGATGTCTTCAGTCAATACGGCAACTTGCTCGAGGGTGGTGATTTGCAACTCCTCACCAAAATGCGTACGTTTTGGGAATACCTCCTTCCCGATGGTGACCGTAAAGCAAAAAAGGTTATTTACAAAACATCGAAGCTTAGTAATTATCAAGCGGCGGTAAGTAATTTGCTGAAGTAATCATTGTAATATAGTTTAACAGATTTATTTTCGCCAAATAATCTGCTCTATGAAATTTTCCTCGTGAGGGAGATATATAGCCCTCACGAGAAAAAAATTTTTCTCTCACGAGGAAAAAAAATCTGCCTTGTAGGATAATCTATAAGGAATAAACGAAATATGATAATTTTTTCACACAACAATAAAGGTTGGCTCCTTAAGAACCAACCTTTATTGTTATCTAATAGGAGAAGGGATTTATTTGTCGAACACGTTGCTATACATCACGCCCGGTTGAGGAGTGACATTGCAACGCTTGAAGAGTTCGGTTACGGTGACAAACTCGAAACCTTGTTTCTTCAATTCGGGGATAATGATGTCCAATGCTTGAACAGTTGCATCGTTGCCCGGCATATCGTGAAGCAAGAAGATATCGCCATGCTTAGGAGCCTTCAGGATGGTTTGAGCACGTTGCTCAGCAGTTACTTCGGGTACCCAATCTTCGCATCCATGACCGCAGATGAAGCAGAGGTCGATGTTTAGGTGCATCACATCGTTTACCGCAATGTAAGGAGGACGGAAGAAGATTGGCTCAACACCGATTGTTTCTTTGATTTTTCCCGAGGTATAAGCAATCTCGGCCTTAATTTCGTCGGCGGTAAGTGTAGGCATCTGAGTATGCGTCTTCGAGTGATTTTGAATGTCGCAACCCATTTCGTAAGTGCGCTTCATGACCTCGGCCGATGCTTCGTTGATATTGTTACCAATCACAAAGAAAGAGCCTACTACATCGTGCTTCTTCAGCATATCGAGCATAGCAACGGTAGTAGTGGTGTTAGGACCATCGTCGAAACTTAAACAAACCAACTTTGCCTCTTTTTGAGGTTCATCTGCCTCGGGCGTTGCCGCTTTCTGACCGCCACAAGCTGCACACAACATACCGGCGGCCAATAAATAAGTAAATGATTTCATGATTAAATAGTATTATTATTAAGAAAATTATTTCCGTTTTAAAAACTCATATCCAAACCTACATCGCAAGCAATCGCGCTTATCGCAATACTCCTTACGAAGTTGGATAAGTGCTTGCGAATCGGCCGCGCTATTCACCGATAGGCCTGCCCCACGCCATTGACGAATGATGTAATTGTCTTCGGCCTTTAGCGATTCGAGGAAGCGAGTAGCCCTATCGCAAAGCAATTCGCTACCCTTGTGCAAGCCGTAGGAGTAGAGGAAAGGGATTACGGTATTGATAATCATTAAGTTTAAGGCCGTATCGCCCACCGGCTTTTCGCGTCGAGACGACTCTTTCTTAAAGGTGAAGTGAGTCTCCCAATAGGGCGATGTTTGCGCCATGAGCAAACGCTTGGCTTCGTCCAAAGTTTCGGCCTCCATGATGCGCGAAAAGAGCGATTGGCGGCTATGATACAACCATGCCAATTGTGCTAACCTGACGTGTGGGAAGTTGCCTGGACGTAAGCGCAAAAAGCGCCATTGCGATACATCCATCGGGGCGGCCAACTGAAATTTATGTTGCAAGTAGGCATACTCTTTCTGTAGCTTTTCGTAGTAATCATCGGCATCCTTCACATCCTCTTCCAACAAGCCTGCCTGACCAAAGAAGATGGCCTCGACTTGAAACAACGAATCGCGATGTTTATCCACGGCACGCAACGACAAGCGCGATGCCCATGCCTCGAACGCATCGCCATTTAAACCGAAACCATAGTTGCGAGCAAGGGTAATAAAAAAAACATCCTCCCAATGGTTGTTGAAACGTGCCAAGCGCTCGGAGATAAGTGCTGCTTTCTGCTGAAAACGTTCTACCTGCAAAGCGGACAACCAAGAGACAACGTTCAGCTTGGGAAGGGTAGGCAGAATTTCATAACAGGGCGGGAAAATATCGGCTTTGCGCAATTCGTCGTAGTGCAAACGCACCTTTTCGGGACATACAAGCAATAGTTGTGGGATAACAGCACCATCGGTGCGATAGACATGGCAATTATCTTCGCCCACCACATGAAGGATAACATTATCGTAGGCCTTGTCGCGGTCGTGTCCATGACGCAACCAATCGGTGGCTTGGGTGTGTACCTCTACGTTTCCCACCCACATAGTGCCGTCTATCTTCAACTTAGCATTGAAGAAATCGGGGCCGGCATTGGGGTTGGACAAACCCGGATCGATAACCTCTACCAACTGGCCAGTAGTGGTTCGCAACTCGCCCAAAGGGAAGATTTTATGCTTCCAAACGTAGTGAAGTAACTGCTCCATTAGTAAGAATAAGGTAATGTTGTGTGCAAATGTAATAAAATTATTATCTTTGCAACTGTTTAAACGAAAAAACTAAAAGATTAGGATATGAAAATTGCACTGATAGGTTACGGAAAGATGGGCAAAGAGATTGAAAAGATTGCCTTGAATCGCGGACACGAGATTGTTTGCATTATCGACATCAACAACCAAGAAGACTTCGAATCGGAAGCTTTCAAAAGTGCCGACGTAGCCATTGAATTTACCAACCCAATGGTGGCTTACCAAAACTACATAAAAACTTTCCAAGCAGGGAAAAAATTAGTTTCAGGTAGTACAGGCTGGATGGAAGAGCATGGCGATGAAATTCGCGAACTTTGCACCACCGGCGGAAAGACACTATTCTGGTCGTCGAACTTCAGTCTTGGCGTAGCCATCTTCTCGGCGGTAAACAAATATCTGGCTAAAATTATGAACCGCTTCCCGGCATACGATGTTACTATGAGCGAAACGCACCACATCCACAAACTTGATGCACCAAGCGGCACGGCTATCACACTGGCCGAAGGCATCTTGGAAAACATCGAACGCAAAAAGTCGTGGGTGAAAGGTACGCTTCTCGATGCCAACGGCGAGTTGAGCGGTAGCAACGAATGCGAACCAAACGAATTGCCTATTGCCTCTATCCGCGAAGGAGAAGTGCCTGGCATTCACACCATTCGCTACGATTCGGAAGCCGATAGCATCAGCATCACGCACGATGCCAAGAACCGCCAAGGATTTGCATTGGGTGCCGTGCTTGCCGCCGAATATACCGTGAACCACGAAGGTTTCTTGGGCATGAGCGATTTGTTTGATTTTTAAAAAATGCTTAAAAGAACAATATGAAAAAACAATGGATTAAATTCGGCATAGTTACTCTGCTATACCTTCTCTTCTTGCTTTGGGTGAAAAGTTGGTGGGGATTGTTACTATTACCTTTTATATACGATGCATACATCAGCAAGAAAATACCTTGGAAATGGTGGAAAAAGTCGGATAATAGTGCCGTTCGCACGGTAATGGATTGGATAGATGCCATTGTTTTCGCATTGGTAGCCGTCTATTTCGTACACATCTACGTATTTCAAAACTACCAAATACCCACCTCGTCGTTGGAAAAATCGTTGTTGGTGGGCGATTACTTGTTTGTGAGCAAAGCAAGCTATGGCCCGCGTGTGCCGCAAACACCACTCTCTATGCCACTGACACAACACACTATGCCGTGGGGTGGCAAATCGTACCTTGAATGGCCTAAATGGGAGTACAAACGTGTAGCAGGATTTGGCAAGGTGAAACTGAACGACATCGTAGTGTTCAACTTCCCCGCAGGCGATACCGTTGCCTTGAACAACCCTGCCGAAGATTTCTATAGCATTGCCTATCGCGAAGGAAGACGCATCTATCCCAAAAAGATTGAGATGGATAGCTTGAATCGTTGGCAACAACGTGCCGTGTTCGATTTATACTACAATGCCGGACGCAAACAAATCTTAGGTCATCCCGAATACTATGGTAAAGTGATTACCCGCCCCGTAGATCGTCGCGAAAACTACGTGAAGCGTTGCGTGGGACTTCCCGGAGATACGCTACAAATCATCGACGGACAAGTTTATATCAACGGACAAGCCTCGGAAAATCCGGAAGATTTGCAATTCTTCTACATCGTGCGAGGCACTGGCAAAACATTGCCTTTAAAATTCCTTCAAGACGAGTTGGGACTTAGCTTCGAAGATATGCAATACTACCAAGCCGGTGCTACCGAATTTATGCTTCCGCTTACGCAAAAAAGCCTCAGCAAACTATTGGCTCGCAAAGATTTAGTCACATCGGCCGAACCAATTAGCACCGACCCCGATCCTTCACTCTATCCGCAAAACTTGCACAAGCATTGGAGCACCGAAAATTATGGTCCTATTTGGATACCTAAGAAAGGCGCAACCGTTGCACTGAATGCTGAAACATTGCCTATCTACGAGCGTTGCATTCGCGCTTACGAAGGCAATGACCTTGAGGTGAAAGGAGAAGAGATTTATATCAATGGCGAGAAAGCAGACTCGTACACCTTCAACATGGATTATTACTGGATGATGGGCGATAACCGACACAACTCGGCCGACTCACGCTATTGGGGATTTGTACCCGAAGATCATGTTGTAGGTAAGCCTATCCTTGTTTGGCTTTCATTGGATAATGATAGAGGTTGGTTCGATGGAAAAATCCGATGGAATCGACTATTTAAGTGGGTACATAAATAAAAATCGTAGCTATGCAAATCTTGCTTTCATCCGCCTACTTGCCGCCCGTGCAATACTTTGCCCACCTGCAAAGTGCCGAGCAGGTATGGATTGAGCAATACGACCATTATCAGAAACAAACCTATCGGAATCGTTGCGTCATAGCAGCACCCGATGGGCCTTTGTCTCTGACTGTTCCCATCGAAAAGCCAAATACACAAAAGGCTTTTATGCGCGACATTCGCATCTCCGACCATGGCAATTGGCGACACTTACATTGGAATGCCATTGAATCGGCATACAATCATACGCCCTTTTTCGAGTATTACAAAGACGATTTTCGCCCCTTCTACGAAAAGAAGTTTGATTTCCTAGTGGATTATAACGAGCAATTGTGCCAATTGGTTTGCCAATTGATTGATATTGACACCCCCTTTCAGCGTACAGAATCTTACATTACTGAACCTTCGAACACAATAATCGACTTACGCGATGCCATTCATCCAAAAAAAGAGGTAATGGATGATGCTTCGTTTAGTGCTGTCCCCTATTATCAAGTTTTCCAAGAGAAATTAGGTTTCTTGCCTAACCTTAGCATTATTGATTTGCTTTTCAACATGGGGCCAGAGGCTATTCTTGTGTTACAAAAAAGCATAAAATAATAGTTGAATCATTAGGAAAACATTTAGAGACATTGGAAAATAATCTTGGTAGAAAAATCAATATATTTGCATAAACATTAATAAAATCACTATAGTATGAAGAACTTATTCGACATCAAAGACAACGTAGTTGTTATTACCGGTGGAACCGGCGTTTTAGGACGTGCCATTGCTATCCATTTGGCCGACCAAGGTGCAAAAGTAGTTATCATGGGTCGTAAAGCCGAAGTGGGTAATGCCATCGTAGAAGAGATTAAAGAGAATGGCGGCGAAGCCATGTTCTTGGTAACCGACGTGATGAATCGTGAGATATTGGAACAAAACCTTGCCGACATCTTAGCTGCTTACGGACGAGTAGATGCATTGCTCAATGCTGCTGGTGGAAACATGCCGGGCGCAACCGTTGCTCCTACTGGCACATTCTTCGACTTGAAGATAGAAGAATTCCAACGCGTACTCGACTTGAACCTTACAGGTACTGTATTGCCTACACAAGTATTCTTGAAACCTATGGTTGAGCAAAATAAGGGTGCTATAGTAAACTTCTCGAGCATGGCGGCTTTCCGCCCGATGACTCGCGTTTGTGGATATGCAGCAGCTAAAGCTGGTATCAGCAACTTCACCGCTTACATGGCAACCGAAGTAGCCAAGAAATTTGGCGAAGGTATTCGCGTAAATGCCATCGCACCAGGATTCTTCCTTACCGAACAAAATCGTTCGTTGCTCACCAACCCTGATGGTAGCTGGACACAACGCGGCGAAGACGTTATTCGCCAAACACCATTCGGCCGCATGGGACGTGCTGAAGAGTTGTGCGGTACTATCCAATACCTCATTAGCGAAGCTGCAAGTTTCGTAACCGGTACCGTAGCTGTTGTAGATGGTGGTTTCAACACATATGCAATGTAATATGGTATTGTGCGAACAAACATGGCGTTGGTATGGCCCTAACGACCCCGTAAGTTTGTGGGACATTAAACAAGCCGGAGCAACCGGTATTGTGAACGCACTACACCATATCCCCAACGGAGAGGTATGGACAGAAGAAGAGATTCTTAAACGTAAGGAGATGATCGAAGCGGTAGGACTTCGTTGGTCGGTTGTGGAGAGTGTACCTGTGCACGAACATATTAAAACTCAGACAGGCAACTTTCAACAATACATCAACAACTACAAGGAAAGCCTACGCAACTTAGGTAAATGTGGTGTGAACATCGTTACCTACAACTTCATGCCTGTGCTTGACTGGACACGTACGGATTTAGCATACGAACTACCCGATGGTAGTCGTGCTTTGCGTTTCGAGCGTGCCGCCTTCATTGCCTTCGACCTATTCCTATTGAAACGCCCGGGCGCTGAAAATGAATATACCGAGGATGAAAAGGCTAAGGCAAAAGCGCGATTCGAGCAAATGACAGAGGCAGATAAGCAATTGTTGATACGCAATATGATTGCCGGTTTACCTGGCTCGGAAGAGAGCTTTACCTTGGAGCAATTCCAACAAGAGCTTGACCGCTACAAGGATATTACGCCCGAACGCTTGCGTCAAAACCTTATCTACTTCTTGAGCGAGATTTGCCCTGTAGCCGATGAAGCCGGTGTGGAACTGGTGATTCACCCAGACGATCCACCTTGCTCAATATTAGGCCTTCCACGCATTATGAGTTGTGCTGAAGACTTCCAAGCCATCATCGATGCAGTACCTAATCGTCGTAATGGTCTTTGCTTATGCACCGGCTCATTCGGTGTGAGCAGTGCTAACGATTGTGCCGCCATGATGACTCGTTTTGCCGACCGCATCAACTTTGTTCACTTGCGTAGTACACAACGCGACGAAGAGGGAAACTTCTACGAAGCCAACCACTTGGAAGGAAACGTAGATATGTTCCATGTGATGAAAGCATTCCTTGAATTGCAACAAAAACGAGGCGTATCCATCCCTATGCGCCCCGACCATGGCCATCAAATGGTGGATGACCTACGCAAGAAGACCAACCCCGGATACTCATGCATTGGCCGCTTACGCGGACTTGCCGAATTGCGTGGTCTTGAAATGGGTATCAGCAAGTGTATGGAACTCGGCATTTAACGCACCGATATGCTTAAGATAAATACTCCAAATAACGACGAGCAAGTGCTGCTACATTGTTGTTGCGCACCTTGCTCGTCGGCTATTATAGAATGTATGTTGGCAAATGGCATAAAACCAACTGTCTATTTTTTTAACCCCAACATATACCCGAGCGAAGAGCACGAGATTCGAAAGAAAGAGGCTATTCGTTTCATGAAAGAGAAAAATATCGATTTTATCGACGAAGATTACAACCATGAAGGTTGGCTAAAAGCAGTAAAAGGCATGGAAAACGAGCCTGAGCGAGGAGGCCGTTGTCTGAAATGTTTCCTGTTACGACTAACAGAAACAGCCCGTTATGCATCCGAACATGGGTTTACACTCTTTACCACCACCCTTGCAAGTAGCCGTTGGAAAAGTCTTGAGCAAATAAACGAAGCGGGAAGAGAAGCCGCAATGAAGTATCCCGGCACATTGTTTTGGGAGCAAAACTGGCGCAAAGGCGGCCTGCAAGAGCGTCGCAACCAATTGCTGAAGGAGTATAACTTCTACAATCAGCAATATTGCGGTTGTGAGTTCAGTATTAGAAATCAGCAATAAATCAATGTAGATAGCTGATTATCAGCAAACATTTCATTAGAAACCTCCAATAGGATTTCGGGCGTGAGCGAACGGATGCGTTGAAACACCTTTTCCGGTGTATCATATTTATTGTAGTGCAAGAAAGTCTTTGCCATACCCAACGCATTGTTCTCATTGTTGTCGGAGGCTACCCCAATCTGTCCTATCAATTGTTTTTGTGCGGCAAAGAGTTGCGATGAGCTCATCTTCTTATCGCACAAGTTTTTCAACTCCTTATGTACCAACTTAATGCAGCGTTCAGTATCTTGTTGGTCGCAACCAAAATAGATACAGAAAGTACCGGTATCGGTGTAGGAAGTAAGGTTGGATTCTACTTGATACACCAATCCACGACGCTCGCGCAACGATAAGTTCAGGCGGCTATTCATTCCCGGGCCACCCAACAAGTTGTTCAGCAAATAGAGAGCCGTACGTTTTTCGTTGTGAGCATCGTATCCTCGTCCGCCAATCATAACGTGCGCTTGGTGAGTTTCGCGATTCAGCTTTGATAAACGCGGTTGATAAACAGAAGGCAATGTGCGACTATGATTGGCCTCCTTCAACGGCAAGTGAGCCGTCAATCGCTCGGCCATGCGCACTATCTGCTTAAAATTGAGGTCGCCAAGCACAAAGAAGACGATGTTCGACGGCGTGTAGTAATTGTTTGTCCAAGCAAGGGCATCATCGGTAGTGAATCCTTTCAGCATTTCCGGCTTACCGAGGATATTTCTTCCCAACGGATGGTTAGGGAATATCAAGTTTTCAAAATCATCGAAAATCAGTTCGGATGGCGTATCTTCGTAGGATTGAATCTCATCGATAATCACCTCCACCTCTTTGTCTATTTCGTGTTGAGGGAAGGTAGAGTGGAAGACAATGTCGGTCAGTAGTTCGAATGCGCGAGAGAAATGCTCGGCCAAGAAAGCGGTATAAACCACCGTTTCTTCCTTATTAGTATAGGCATTCAAATCGCCGCCTACGTTCTCCATGCGATTCAAGATGTGCCAAGCACGACGCTTTTGTGTGCCTTTGAACAGCATGTGCTCAACAAAATGCGCCATGCCTTGTTGGTGTTCGGCCTCATCGCGCGTACCGGCATCAATGGCATAGCCGCAATAGGCCACTTTCGACTGAATGGGCTGATGGATAATGCGTAAGCCGTTGGATAATGTATGTTGTTGTACCATTAGATTTTTTATTTATCAGTTTGGAGCGGCAAAAATACAACAAAAGTTATTGCAATCTGTAGAAATTTGCAGATATTTGCAATAAAGTAATCAATTTGAATATGAGAAGAGTAATAGGTATCGGTGAAACCATTCTTGATGTGATATTCCGCAACGACCAACCCACGGCTGCAGTGCCTGGTGGATCGACGTTCAACGCTATGGTCAGCTTGGCGCGAGTGGGCATCAAGGTCGATTTCATCAGTCAGATAGGCGACGACCATGTAGGCGATATTATCGAAGGTTTTATGCAAGAGAATGGCATGAATACGCGCTACATGATGCGACGCAAGGGCATTAAGACCGACGTATCGTTGGCCTTCTTGAACGAAAATAACGACGCGAAATACAATTTCTATAAGGACTATCAAAGTCAGCAAGTGTCAATAGAGATTCCAAAGATAGAGAAAGACGACCTTATCCTGCTTGGTTCGTTCTACTCGCTCAACCCCCTGACACGCCCCACCGTGGTGCGCCTATTGGAAGAGGCACAAGAGCAAGGAGCTATCGTTTATTACGACCCTAACTTCCGCGCCAATCACCGACAAGACCTCATCCACTTGATGCCCAACATGATAGAGAATTTCGAAGCCGCCAGCATCATACGCGGCTCGAACGAGGATTTCGGCTACATTTTCGGACTGACCGAGGCGGATAAGATTTACAACGAAAAGCTGAAGTACTACGGCTCGCCTTTCATCTGCACTACGGCCGATGGTGAGGTTGCCTTGCGTACACACACCTTCAGCAAGAACTACCCCGTGCCTCGCATCGAAACCGTGAGCACCATTGGCGCAGGCGACACCTTCAATGCCGGTATCCTATTCGGTCTGATACACGAAGGCGTGTATTATGATGATTTGACCACCCTTCCCGAAGCTACTTGGGACAAGGTCATTGGCTATGCAATCCGCTTCTCGGCACAAGTTTGTCAAAGCTATCAAAACTATGTTTCCAACGAATTTGCACAATCAGTGAAGTAACGATGTGGACAATGTGGACAGTTATTTTGTGTCCACACTGTCCACATTGTCTTTGTAAATTTACCCTTAAGGGAAAATAAAAATTCCTTTAAGGGTAAATTATTTATCCGCTAAGGTACCCACTTTCCACGGAATGCGTTCCGTGCATCCACGCAATACGTTCCACACTCGCACCGAATAGATACGGTGAAACCTCGACTCTAAAAGTGTCAACTACTATTAATACAAGTTAAATATCTATTAATCAAGCAGGATAATTACCCATTTCTATAGATAGTTTCACCTTTTAAACTAATTTTGTAAAAAAACAGAAATACATTATGAAACTATCCCATCTTTTCATTGCTGGTTTGCTATTGATAGCAAGCTGCACACCCGAAAATCGGGTAATTGAGAATCCGGTTTATACCGCCAGAAACAACGACGTTATCGAAGTAAGCAAGGTTTCGCTGACCGATAGCACCACCGTGCTAGACATCCAAGCCACCTTCACGCCTGGCTATTGGATAAGAATCGTATCAAACAGCTTGCTGACCGACAATAATGGCAACAACTACCCTATTACATCGGGCATCGGCATCGACCTTGACAAAGAATTCTGGATGCCCGAATCGGGCGAGGCAACCTTCCAATTGGTATTCCCACCCTTGAAGCGAGGCGCCAAAACCATCGATTTCATCGAAGGAGCAGATGCTGATGATGGTTTCCGCATTTGGAATATCCAATTAAAAGAGGCCACTCAAAAAATCAACATTCCCAAAGAATTTACGCAAGCAGAAGTTGATAAAAACGCACCTTTAACCGAACCTGCATTTATCTATGGCCCGGCCACCATAAAAGGAAAGGTGTTAGGCTACACCAAAGGCATGCCCGACAAGATAACCATAGAAGATTATAGCCCATTCTACGGGGGTATAATGGGCAAGGAATATCCCGAAGCAACATTGGAGGAAGACGGCAGTTTCAGCTATACCATCAATTTATTGGGTATGACAAGAATCAGTTTGAACTATGCCGAAAACTATATACAGATTTGGGGAATGCCCAACGAAACAAGCGAAATATGCATCAATATACCCGAAATAACGCGCAGAAAATCCAAAATCCATGCTGACAAGGCTTCACTCGGCGAAGCCATCTACTACAAGGGGCCGTGGGAAAGTTTGGTAAAGGAAAATGCAAAGAAAAGTACTATAGTATATGACACAAGCAGGGAACTATCCATCCCCAACGAAGAGTTACTTAACACCTCGTTCGAAGCATTCAAAGACAACGAAATCAAGATATACGAAACAATCATCGAGAAAGCAAACCAATCGGACTTGAGCCAAGCTACCAAAGACTATATTAAGGTAGAATTAGCCGCTCGTATGATATCATCTTTAAGTATGGCACCCAATAACTATATCAGCATATACCAACGTAAAGAGTTGATGAATAATAAGAGTGAAGAAGAAATCCTCGCAGGTTGGAAAAAGATGAGTCAAACCATCCCTACAGACTTCTACCATATACCCGATGAATTGACAGATTTACTGAATACCACTACTGCAATCACCACCAATCCATATCCAAGCATATTACGTGTGCAACGTACAAACATAAAAGATGGATTGCTTAATCAAATGAAACAGACATTGGATATTTCTGACGAATTGGGAGGATTTAAGCCTCTGACCGACAAACAGAGAGAAGAGATGAAATCGCTACCCGAAGCTTGTCAGCAATACCTGAACGTTGCCAACGAGGAATTACTCGCTACCATCGAAGCCAACAAAAAGAAAGAGGGCTATAACGTAAACGAAGTGGGCGAAGTTGCCAACGAAAAACTCTTTGAAAGCATCATCAGCAAATTCCGCGGAAAGGTACTATTAGTTGACTTCTGGGCTACTTGGTGCGGCCCTTGTAGAGCAGCCAATAAGGAAATGAAACCTATGAAAGAGACCCTGAAAGAGAAGGATATCGTGTACGTTTACATCACCGGTGAAACTTCAGATAAACCGACATGGGAACAAATGATACCCGATTTACATGGCGAACACTTCTACCTCACCCAAGAACAATGGGAATATTTAGGCAATTCGCTCGGCATTGATGGCGTACCTACCTATTATATTATAGACCGCGAAGGAAACACCGCATTCAGATCGGTTGGCTATCCGGGAACGAGCAAGATGAAAGAGGAATTAGAGAATGCATTATAAATTAGTTAAAAGGCCGCGTATTAGCGGCCTTTTATTTTATTTGCACTATCTTTAGATAAGATAGGCTACGCCCCGGAATGAAAAATAAATAAATTTATTTTGCCCTCCTCTCGGCTTGCACTATCTTTGCACCCGAAATCTAAACATCAAGCAAAAAAACGTGAACAGTTTCGAAGAATTGGGCGTATCGCCCGCCATTTGCCAAGCCATCAGCGAGATGGGCTATGAGCAACCCATGCCGGTACAAGAGGCCGTCATCCCATACCTGTTAGGAGAAAATAACGATGTAGTAGCCCTGGCACAAACCGGCACCGGAAAGACAGCCGCCTTTGGCTTACCCTTGCTACAAAAGGTGGACGTGAAGCAACGCCACCCACAATCACTCATCCTCTGCCCCACCCGCGAACTCTGCTTGCAAATAGCTGGCGACCTGAACGATTACTCCAAGTATATCGACGACCTACGTGTGTTGCCTGTTTATGGTGGAAGCAGTATCGAAAGTCAAATACGCGCTTTGAAACGTGGTGTTCACATCATCGTAGCCACTCCTGGTCGTCTGATTGACCTAATGGAGCGCAAAACGGTTTCGCTTACCACCATCGAAAACGTAGTGATGGACGAAGCCGACGAGATGCTGAACATGGGATTCACCGATAGCATCAATGCCATCCTTGAGCAAGTGCCCGAACAACGCAACACGTTGATGTTCAGTGCTACAATGAGTCCCGAAATTGCAGCTATTGCCAAGAACTACCTACGCAATGCCAAAGAGATAACCATCGGCCGCAAGAACGAAAGTACCGCCAACGTAAAGCATCGTGCCTATTGCGTGCAAGCAAAAGATAAATACGAAGCATTGAAGCGTGTGGTGGATTACTATCCCGATATCTATGCCATCATCTTCTGCCGCACACGCAAAGAGACTCAAGAGATTGCCGACAAACTGATGCAAGAAGGCTATAATGCCGATACACTACATGGTGAGTTGAGCCAAGCACAACGCGATGCCGTAATGCAGAAATTCCGCATACGCAACTTGCAACTCTTGGTTGCCACCGACGTAGCCGCACGCGGTCTTGATGTGGACGACTTGACACACGTTATCAACTACGGCCTACCCGACGATACAGAAAGCTATACCCACCGAAGCGGACGTACCGGCCGCGCCGGAAAGACAGGAACCTCTATCGCCATTATCAACTTGCGCGAAAAGGGCAAGATGCGCCAAATAGAGAAAATCATTGGCAAGCAATTCGAAATGGGTACTATCCCCACCAGCCAACAAATCTGCCAAAAGCAACTCTTCAAAGTAATCGACGAGTTGGAAAAGGTAAAGGTAAACGAAGAGGAAATCAGCGAATTTATGCACGATGTGTATCGCAAATTGGAGTGGCTATCGAAAGAAGACCTTATCAAACGCATTGTATCGTTAGAATTTAATCGTTTCCTCGACTATTACCGCGACCGCGAAGAGATTAAAACCGATATCGGAAAGAAAGAAAGCAACGATGAAAAGGGCAAAAAAGGCCGTAGCCGAAAGGCAGAAAAGGGATTTGCACGCCTCTTCATCAACCTTGGAAAGAAGGATAATTTCCGCCCATACGACGTGCTCGACTTGCTGAATCAGCACACACGCAAACGCGTAGAAACCGGCCGCATCGACTTGATGCAAAACTTCTCTTTCTTCGAAGTGCGCGAAGAGGATGCCAAACTCGTAGTAAAAGCACTGAAGAATGCTAATTTCCACGGTCGTAAGGTGGTTGTAGAGCTTTCGGAAGAAAAAGGAGAAGAGAAACCGAAGAAAAAGACGGAGCTAGATTTTGCTAAACCCAAGAAGAAAAAGGAATATAAAGAGCCCGTAAAAGAGCCAAAAGCTAAGAAACCAAGTCGCGAAGAGCGTGGATACACCAAAGCACGTGGCCGAAAGGATGACTGGAAGCAGTTCTTTGCCCCCGAAAACAGCAAATGGCTGAAAGGTCCCGAACCCAACTTCGAAGAAGATGGTTGGGCCAAACCAATGAAGAAAGGAAAGAAGAAATAATAGGTAATACCAACAAAAAAGCCCCTCGAGGAGGGGCTTTTTATTTGTATATCGTATTGATTACATTTCGGCTTCAGCAGTAGGAACAGCTTCTACAACTGGCTCGGGTTCCACAGGGTAGAGCAACTTATATGCATATCCGTACATCATATAAGTAATTACTATCGTCAATAAATAGCCAACACAACAACAGATAATACCAAGGATATTTAGCAATATCACAAGTAGGTACAAACCTATGAGCTTCCAAAAATGTCCTTTAGTCATTTGCCAAGAGCGTGTAAAGGCCTCGCTAAACGTTAATTCGGGATGATTAATAGCAATCATCGGAGCGAACATAAGGCGCACAGCCAAAAAGATACCTGGCAAGATGCAGAAGAGACAACCTATGGTTACTATCAATGAAAAGACAATATTAACGCCAAGATAGTACAAGAAGGTGTGGCGGGCATTCTTAAACTCGGCGGTCATATCCACCCTTTCGTTATAAACAGCAGCATGCAACATACGGCCGCCCACTACCATCAAATAATTATTGACCAAAAAGACAAAAATACCGGCTAAAGATAGCTTGCCAACCCAATTCCAAATTTCGCCATTTGCCACCATCATATTCATCCACTCATCTTCCGTAATAGTGGTAGCATTGGGATCGCTCAGTGCCAGTTCAAAATAAGGGCCATAATAAGCATATTGAAATATACCCGCAATAATACTTGATAAAATTGTAAGTAGCAAAAACACGGGAAAATGCTTCTTGGTCAATGCCCAAGCCTCATCTATCACGCCACCAATAGTAAATTGAGATTGATAATTGTACGTTTCCATAATATCTTTTATTGATTAATCGTTTTGCAAATTTATAGATTTCTTATTATACCCCAAAGCAAAGCAATAAATATATAGATTAAAATTGCTGAATCGCTACATAAACGGGAAATAACGGCCGATTGTTGCAAGAACTTCGGCTTAATATAACAAACTACCCAAAGTAAATAGAGCGGAAGGCTACACATCAAGAAAGGATTCAAAGCAAAAGCAGCACGAAAATCGGCATGCAACAATGCAACCAACATTCGCTGACCACCGCATAGGGGACAATCCCAACCCGTGAGGCGATGAAACAAGCAAGGAAGCATCCATCGTTCGTCAATAAGGCATGCCAACAAGCACAAGACCAGGATGCCAAGCAGCAAATAGACTATTCGTATCTTCATCAAGAACAAACTTTTAAGCAAAAGTAGCAGAAAAGTAAGAATTGAGTATCATATTAAGGATATTTAACGACAAGCTTCATTGATATTTTCTATCTTTGCATAAGCATAACTTACAACGTTTTCGTATGACTCTGCAACAATTGGAATACATTTTGGCTTTAGGTCAGCAACGCCACTTTGGTAAGGCGGCCGAGCAATGCAACGTGACACAACCCACGCTGAGTGCCATGATTCAAAAATTGGAAGAAGAATTGGGTACAAAAATCTTCGAACGCAATCGTCAACCCATTGGCATTACGCCCGTTGGCCAACAAATCATAGAACAAGCGCGCGAAGTACTGAATCAAGCCGACCGCATAAAGAGCCTCATCGAAGAGGCACGCCAGGAAGTAAGCGGTGTGTTCCGATTAGGCATACTACCTACCATTGCTCCCTATTTGCTACCAAGATTCTTCCCTACCTTGGAAAAGAAATTTCCAAAATTGGATATTCGCGTCAGCGAAATGAAGACCTCCGACATTAAGCAAGCGTTGCTAACGGGCGAGATTGATGCCGGTATCTTAGCCAATATGCCCGATTTCGAGGAATATGCCATCAACCACCTCTTCTACGAACAATATTATGCCTACATAGCCGAAGAGGATGCACTTTTTGAAAAGGACAAGATACGCACCACCGATTTAGCTACAAGCGACCAATTATGGCTTCTCGGTGAAGGACATTGCTTCCGCGACCAATTGGTACGTTTCTGCCAACTTAAACCGGCACAAAATAGCCAACTAACCTACCGTCTGGGTAGCATGGAAACATTTATGCGCATGGTGGAAAGCGGCCGTGGCGTTACGTTTATCCCCGAATTGGCCGTAATGCAAATGAGCGAAACGCAAAAAAGATTGGTACGCCCCTTCGCCGTGCCTGTTCCTACGCGCCAACTCATTATGATGACCAACAAAAACTACATTCGCCACACCTTATTAAATGCGATTATAAAAGAGATACAAAATGCCGTGCCACGCGAAATGATTAAGCTCAGAGTATCACAAGTAGCATTATAGATAAACTCTATCGGGCCATAAAACCTTTCAATCGAAATTATTGTTTTAATCGGAAAATCTGCTATATTTTTGCAATGTCAAAACAAGGGAAACACTCCCGAAATGAACAAAGAAAAATATAGAAATAAACAAGTAATAACCCTTTAAAACAAAATGATTATGACACCGATTATCAATGCACAAATGCCCGAGTTCAAAGTTCAAGCGTATCACAACGGAGCTTTCAAGACAGTATCAAGCGAAGACGTAAAAGGCAAGTGGGCTATCTTCTTCTTCTATCCTGCAGACTTTACATTCGTATGCCCTACCGAGTTGGTTGACCTCGCCGAGAAGTACGAAAAGTTACAAAGCTTAGGTGTAGAGGTATATTCAGTAAGTACCGACTCACACTTCGTTCACAAAGCATGGCACGATGCATCGGAAAGCATTCGCAAAATCAACTATCCTATGTTGGCCGACCCAACCGGCGTTATCAGCCGTGGTTTTGGCGTAATGATCGAAGAAGATGGTATGGCCTATCGCGGTACTTTCCTCGTAAATCCAGAAGGTAAAGTAAAGATTGCCGAAATCCAAGACAATAGCATCGGACGCAATGCCGACGAATTGGTTCGTAAGGTAGAAGCTGCTTTGTTCGTAGCCAGCCACCCAGGCGAAGTATGCCCTGCTAAGTGGAAACAAGGTGCCGAAACATTGAAACCAAGCATTGACCTTGTAGGTAAAATCTAATTCTCACCTCTTTAATCTCAATTCATTATGTTAGATCAATCCATCCTCCAACAAGTACGAGAAATCTTCAAGAATCTCGATGCTCACTATACTTTCCGAGTTATTGCCGATAGCCACCGCAATGAAACAGAAGAGATGCGCCAGTTTCTTAACGACTTCGCTTCTTGCTCCGACCATCTGACATGTGAATTTAACCAAACTTTTCAGGATAACAGCCTTGAATTCACGCTATTAAAAGATGGTAAAGAAACAGGTATCACCTTCCGTGGCATCCCCAATGGACATGAGTTTACATCGCTTCTATTGGCCGTGCTCAATGCCGATGGCAAAGGGAAGAACTTACCCGATGAAACGATTTGCCAACGCATCAAATCGTTGAAAGGAGCCATCCGCTTACAAACGTATGTTTCTTTGACTTGTACCAACTGTCCCGACATCGTACAAGCACTGAACATCATGGCTTTACAAAACCCAAACCTTACCCATGAAATGGTGGATGGCGCTCTTTTCCAAGACGAAGTGAACCGTTTGAACATACAAGCCGTACCAGCGGTATATGCCAATGGCGAAATGCTACACATGGGCCGTGGCTCTTTAGGCGAACTCTTACAGAAGTTGGAAGAACGATTTGGTAGTGAGCCAAACGAAGAAAATCGCCCAATTCATCGCGAATTTGATGTGTTAGTAATTGGAGGAGGACCAGCAGGAGCATCGGCGGCTATCTATTCAGCACGCAAGGGATTGCACGTTGGTGTAGTGGCCGGACGCATTGGCGGACAGGTGAAGGAAACGGTAGGTATTGAGAACCTCATTTCGGTGCCACAAACAACTGGAGCACAATTGGCCAACGACCTACGTAGTCACATGAATCATTATCCCATCGAGTTGTTCGAAGAACGCAGCATTGAGAGTACTCTATTACAAGAACCACATAAATTAGTAATGACTCGTGGAGGTGAAACATTCTCGGCACCAGCTGTTATCATAGCAACCGGAGCCAGTTGGCGCCGATTGAATGTGCCGGGAGAGAATGAATACATCGGTCGTGGTGTTGCTTTCTGTCCGCATTGCGATGGCCCATTCTATAAAGGCAAGCACGTAGCTGTGATTGGTGGAGGTAATTCAGGCATCGAAGCCGCTATCGATTTGGCCGGTATATGTAGCAAGGTAACTGTTTATGAATTCTTGGACAACTTAAAAGCTGACCAAGTATTGCAGAAGAAACTTTTCGGTCTTCCCAATGTAGAGGTATTCACCGCAATGCAAACAACAGAAGTTGTAGGCAATGGTGAAAAGGTTACAGGTATTAGAGTGAAGAATAGAAACACAGGCGAAGAAATGGTACACCCATTGGATGGTATCTTTGTACAGATTGGATTAGCGGCCAATAGCACTCCTTTCCGCGAAGTATTGGATACTACTCCTATTGGCGAAATCAAGATTGATGCTGCTTGCCGCACCAACCTACCGGGTGTATATGCCGCAGGCGACGTGTCAAGCGTACCCTACAAACAAATTATCATCGCCATGGGCGAAGGTGCCAAAGCAGCTTTATCCGCCTTTGATGATAGAACAAGAGGGGTGATATAGTTATTAGTGATTACCAAACATTTCCTCAACAATATGCTTGGCATTACCATAATGCTCGATAATGAATAGCATATAACGTACGTCCACACCTATACATCGTTGTAGGTGTGGTTCGTATTGTAGGTCGCTACTCATGGCCTCCCAATTACCATCGAAAGCCAATCCCAACAACTCGCCTTTACCATTGAACATAGCACTACCGCTATTTCCACCCGTAATATCGTTATCGGTAATGAAGCAAACGCGCATTTCGCCGTTTTCATCGGCATATTGGCCATAGTTTCCTTGTAACAGAGATAATAATTCGGGTTGCACATAGAAATCCTTATCGCCTTTGTGCGCTCGCTCCTTTTCCAAGATTCCTTGCGTGGTGGTACAGTAATCGTAAGCCACTCCGTCGGCCGGATTATATCCGCGTACAGCACCAAAGCTAAGGCGCATCGTAGAGTTGGCATCGGGGTAGAAGTTGCGTTGAGCATACATCCTACGCATAGTGGCGGATAACAAACGCTCGGATTGTTCTATCTTCTCCGCAGGTTGTTGCAAGTAAGCATTTAGTTCCATGTAAGTAACCAAAAGGTCGAAGCATACATTTACGGCGGCATCATCGGCAATGTGGAAAGTAGTGTCGCGTTGCAAATAGCGATGCAAGGCCGTTGGCGTAGTAAGCGAGGAGTGAGCATAAACCGAATCGGCAAAAGCCTGCACATCACCACCATGCGCTTCCTCTATTGTATAGTAAAAAGCCGGTAAGTATTCCGGGGAGACTTGTTCGCGATAGCTTTCCAACATAGCCACGAAAACCTCTTTGTCTATCGATGCATCAAAATCTTCGTAAACCTCTTCCAAACTTTCAACTGCATTTTCCAATAGTTGCGTATTGCCTTCGATATCCAGATTCAAAATGTTCAATGCCAATGGAAACAACTCGGCCGCATTGAAGAACGACTCTACAAAATAGGCTTGCGCTCGATAGGCATCACGGCGTGCTTCGTAGTTCAACTCCAAATCGGTGAGCAGATGAAGCAACGAAGATTCATCAGCAGTACGATTTTGCCGAATCCATCGAATAAGTTCTTGTTCGGCCGCTTGCTTTTTCTCGATTATCTTCAGTTTTTTAATGGAACGATTCATGCCAATGCTATTCTTCCAATAATTGGAGCTTTGGTCGTACTTGGAGGCATACTTTATGCGAATGCTATCGCTTGCTTCCATGGCCCGCTCCCAAATAGCTTGCTTCACGCCTCGCACATCAATCTGCGCCTGATTTTGCGTCAGCATCATCTCTTCAATGCCAAAGGAAGAGAGGTATCGCTCGGTGCTTCCAGGATAACCAATGGTCATACAGAAGTCGCCCTCTGCATAGCCGTTCAAAGAAATAGGTGCTACATAGCGTGGATGGTAGGGACGATTGTCGGGAGAATAATCGGCGGGACGATTCTCAGCATCAGCATAGATACGGAAGACGCAGAAATCGCCCGTATGGCGCGGCCACATCCAATTGTCGGTGTCCCATCCGAACTTACCCACCGAAGTAGGCGGAGCATATACCAACCGAACATCGTTGTAATCGCGATAGGTAGATAGCCAAAACTCGGTACCGCCATAGTAAGTATCCACTATAGCAATCAGCGTAGTATCTTTTTGATAAACCTCTTCCTCGATAAGGTAGAGCATAGAATCGATAACAGCACTCCGTGTAGCCTCATCCATCGCAGAGGTAACGGGCGACAACACCCTATCGGTTACATCAGTTTGTTCAATTAAGAAGCGTGCATAGAGTTCGGGACAAGGCAACTCTTCTGCATGCGAGCGTGCTACGAAACCATCTTGCAGATAGTCGTGTTGCGGTGATGAGTGTTGCTGAACGCTACTGAAACCGCAATGATGATTGGTAAGTAGTAAACCCTCGTCACTAACCACTACGCCCGAGCAAAATCCACCAAAGCTCACTATCGCATCCTTCAGCGAAGCTTTTTTAGGATGGTAGAGTTGCTTTAGCGACATATCCAAGCCACGCTCTTTCATATCGCGACGCACGGCTTTATTCAATTTGCTCAGCATCCACATCCCCTCATCGGCATGTGTAGGCAATAGACAACAAAGGGCTAAAAGAAGAAAAAACAGCCTTTTCATCGCACAAATCTGTTTATAAATGGGATTTGCTTCAAGGGTAAATCGCGTTTAATGATATAGGCCACAAAGAGTAGCAACAACAAGGTGCGATAGGCCATACGGAGCCATAGATTTTCTATCGGCAACAACATAGCGGCGGCATAAAGCAAGGCGGCCACCAACAGATAGAGGAAAATGGCTTTCAAATCGTAGTTGATAGGATACTTCTTCTGCCCCACAAAATAGCTCAGCAACATGGCTACACCATAACCGGCAAATCCCGCCCAAGCGCATGCCATATAGCTAAAACGAGGAATAAACAATAGGTTAATGGTAATCAGCACGGCACAACCGATTATCGAGAAGTAGGCACCCCAACGTGTTTCGTCAATCAGCTTATACCAGAAGGAGAGGTTGAAATAGATGCCCATAAAAATCTCGGCGGCCATCACGATAGGTACCACTTTCAAACCCGGCCAATAGTCGGGCGCAATGATGTACTTCAGGATATCCATGTAGAACATCACGGCTAAATAGGCAAGCAGCGTAAAGATGATGAAGAACTTCATGGCATTGGCATAGGTCTTACGACTATCCTTCTCCTTGCTTCCCGCAAAGACAAACGGCTCGTAGGCATAGCGGAAGGCTTGTGTCAACATGGCCATCACCATGGCTATCTTAACGGCGGCGCCATAGATGCCCAACTCTACCCCACCTTGTGCTTTATCGGGATAAACAAAGGGGAAGATTATCTTATCGGCCACTTGGTTGAGAATACCGGCCAAACCCAACACTAACAACGGCAGGCTATAAGCAAGCATCCGACGCAACAAAGCGCGATCGCATACATAGGAGAAACCGCGCAATTCGGGAAGGAAGCAAAGCATTATGACCGACGTACAAACCAAGTTGAAGAAGAAGGCTGCCCCGGGGTCACTACCCTTCATTGCTACGAAGTAGATAAGGTTCAACGCGATATTCAAAGCAATGAATAGCAATTTTAACGATGCAAACTTCAACGGACGCTTCTGGTAGCGTAGATAAGCAAACGGTATGCTTTGAATGGCATCCATCGCCACTACAATCATCATCATGCCCAAGTACCACGGATGTTCGGCATACCCCATCCATCCGGCTATGGGACGCAAAAAGAGAAAACCTAACAAAAGGAAAAGCAACGAGGCACCTCCCACAAAAGCGAGCGAGGTGGAATATACGCGCATCGGATTCTCTTCTTGCTTGTTGGCAAAGCGGAAGAAGGTAGTTTCCATGCCGCAAGTGAGCAACACCAATACCAACGCCACCCAAGCATAGACATTGGTCACTACGCCATACCCACCACTTTCGGCGGCCATAGCCGTGGTGTAGATAGGTACTAACAAATAGTTCAAAAACCTACCCACAATGCTACTCAATCCATAGATAGCCGTATCTTTTGCTAATGACTTTAGGTTTGCCATGTAAATTATTCACTAAATAAGTTTCCTTGGTTACTATAAAGGTTTCTACCTAAGTGTTTATAAGCAAGTTCTGTTACTTCACGTCCGCGAGGCGTACGCTTCAAGAAGCCCTCCTTGATGAGGAATGGCTCGTACACCTCCTCAATGGTGCCGGCATCCTCGCCCAAAGCCGTAGCGATGGTAGTGATACCAACAGGACCTCCGCGAAACTTATCTATGATGGTGCAAAGCAATTTATTATCGATTTCATCGAGGCCATAGCGGTCAACACCCAACGCTTCGAGGGCATATTGCGCTATCTCGGTGTCGATGCTACCGCTACCCTTTACCTGTGCAAAGTCACGCACACGGCGCAACAAGGCGTTGGCGATACGCGGTGTGCCGCGACTACGTCCGGCAATCTCACCGGCAGCACGATTCGAGCAAGGCACATCGAGTATGGATGCCGAACGACGGATGATGCCACTCAACACCTCGTCATCGTAGTACTCCAAATGGAGGTTGATGCCGAAACGCGCACGAAGCGGTGCCGTGAGCAATCCGCTACGAGTAGTGGCGCCCACCAGCGTAAAAGGATTCAAATCAATCTGAATGCTTCGTGCCGAGGGGCCTTTGTCTATCATAATGTCAATGCGATAATCCTCCATGGCCGAGTAGAGATACTCCTCCACAATGGGACTAAGGCGATGAATTTCGTCGATGAAAAGCACATCGTTCGGTTCGAGGCTGGTCAATATACCGGCCAAGTCGCCCGGTTTGTCCAGCACAGGGCCACTTGTAATCTTAAGGCCTACCCCCAGCTCGTTAGCAATAATCTGACTCAACGTAGTTTTTCCCAATCCCGGAGGGCCATGTAGCAACACGTGGTCGAGAGCTTCGCCACGCAAGCGGGCCGCCTTCACAAAGATGCGAAGGTTATCCACCACCTTATCCTGTCCGCTAAAATCTTCGAAACAGAGAGGGCGCAAGGCATTCTCGAAATCCTTCTCCTTCCCCGACGAAAGTTGCTGACGACGTATATCAAAATCTTCTTGTTCCATAGCAATACAATGGTTTGCGAAGCAAAGATACACGAAAAAGTGAAACAAAGGAATAGCACGGCTATTTATTTTACACATGCCATTGGTAAAGATGCCTCTTTAGTCAAAACTCATCCTTTTTTATGAAAGAACTACCATATTCATTCCGTGCATCCACCGAATGCGTTCGGTGCAGCTACGCATTTCGTTCGGCGGAAAACGGCTTTTAATATTTTCCATTAACTAAAAAAATATTTTCCGTTAAGGGAAAATATATCAGTTATTTCAGTTTTCAGTTTATTTAGCGCTGCTATTTCTTTTTTGCGTGGTTATAATTATCTTTGCTCACAAATTAAAGTAACTAGAGGTTATGACCATTTCCCTAGTATTCCTGATTAGTGGATAGAATGGGGTAAATAAATAAGAAGGGCGACAAAATGTCGCCCTTCTTATTTTACTTAAACAAACCGCCTAAGATGCCGCCGGCTGCTTTCTTCAAGCCATCGGCCAACGAAGAGCCGCCACCCAGAGATGAGAGCAAATCGCCTACGTCGATGCCATCGTCATCGTTGGCTTTCTTCGTGAATTTTTCGATGATTACGGGGATAAACTTCACCACCATATCGGAAATAGAATCCGACAATCCGAGCTTTGAAGCGATGTTCTTCTTGAACATACTTGCCGCAAGCGCACTTACCGGGCTTGCCGAAGCCGATGTCTTACCGGTGAAAAGCGACATTAATTGGCCAATACCTCCCTCTTCCGAAGCTGTTTGCTTGATACTATCGAAGATAGATGATGATACTCCGTTGAAAACGTCATTCTTTTGATTGTCCGAGATAGACAACTTGTCTGAAATAGATTCAGCTACTTGGTTCTTAATTAAATCGAGTAATTGTGACATAGTATTACATGTATTTAGTGAATTTTGCACAAAGGTAATAAAAAGCAGCTATCGTTTCATAAAATCATGCCGCTCTTCTTCAGAAAATTTTTCGATGGCGTAGCGCAACATGGTGCGAGGCATGGTAGTGGCATGTTTCTCCAAGAATTGTAGCAACATATCCTTATCGCGCTTACCCATCTCGCGAAGCATCCATCCGATGGCCTTCTGCATCAAGTCGTGCATCGTTGGTTTAGGTAGGGAAAGGTATCTGTTTAGAAAACGCTCGGAAAGGATGATTGTATCGATGAAATCGCGATTTCTGATGAATGTAAAGGTAGATACAATGGCTATTCGTTGATCCCAAAGCAGGGGGCTATCGGATAGCTTGTACAACACTTGGCGTTGCTCGCGTTCGGGCTTCAACTTCAAGTATTCGCCTACAATGCCCGGTGCCGATAAATCGACTAAATCCCAATTATTGATGTGAGCGGTTTGGGTGAGGTAGAAGTCGAAAATGTGCTTTCGCTCGGTTTCATCGCTCTTTTTGAATCGTTCGACCAGCATCAACAATGCGCAAAGCCTGGCTTCATGCCAAGGGCTTTGTAACAATTCGGCCATCGCTTGAAAGGGAATGTGCTTATACTCCTTAGCCACTTGGCGAGTATAGGGCACCACTACACCCAGAAATTGATCGCCTTCGCCATACTGGCCCTTCCCCGTCTTGAAGAAACGAGGAAGAATCAGCTTCTTCTCCGGTGTAGAGAATTGCTCTAAGCGGTTTATTATTTCGTTTGTCAACTGGCTCATCACGGCTGTTTTTTAATTGATAAAGCAAAATTACGAAAAATCTTCGTAACAAATGGAAACTTTACACTACTTTTGCAGAAATAGAAATCGTATATAAGTTATGGTATTAAACTATATTTGGATAGCATTCTTTGTGATTGCCTTTATTGTGGCGATGGGTAAACTGTTGTTCACCGGCGACATGAACATCTTTACCGAACTGATTAATGCTACGTTCGACTCGTCGAAGTCGGCTTTCGAAATCTCATTAGGCCTTACGGGTATCTTATCGCTATGGCTTGGCATTATGAAGATAGGCGAAAATAGTGGTATGATAAATGCGCTATCCAATTGGTTAAGTCCTGTATTCTGCAAGCTTTTCCCCGACATTCCTAAGGGTCATCCTGCTATGGGTTCTATCTTTATGAATCTGTCGGCCAATATGTTAGGTCTCGACAATGCTGCCACGCCCATGGGATTGAAGGCAATGAAGGAGTTGCAAGAGTTGAATCCAAAGAAGGATACGGCCAGCAATCCGATGATTATGTTCTTGGTTATCAACACTTCGGGGTTGATATTGATACCCGTCAGCATTATGATGTATCGCTCGCAAATGGGGGCTGCACAACCTACTGACATCTTTATACCTACCCTACTCACAACCGCCTTTTCGACCATTGTCGGCGTAACAACCGTCAGTATATCGCAACGCATTAACCTGCTGAACAAGCCCATACTGATGCTTATCGGTGGTATAAGTATTTTCTTTGCCGCTATCATCTGGTTGTTTACTCAAGTGGGGCGCGACGAGATGGGCGTTTACTCTACATTGGTAGCAAACGTGTTGCTATTCTCCATTATCCTAACCTTTATTCTTTGGGGTGTACGCAAACGAATAAACGTGTACGACTCGTTTATCGAAGGTGCGAAAGAAGGATTCACTACCGCCATTCGCATCATTCCGTATTTGGTAGCTTTTCTCGTTGGAATCGCTGTTTTTCGCGCATCGGGAGCCATGGATATCATTGTAAATGGCATCGGCTATTTAGTTGGTTTGTGCGGCGTAGATACCACCTTTGTAGGAGCACTCCCAACGGCACTAATGAAATCGCTTAGCGGAAGCGGTGCCAACGGATTAATGATAGACACAATGCAAACGTATGGTGCCGATTCGTTAGTGGGACGAATGTCGTGCGTAGCTCGTGGTGCATCGGATACTACGTTCTATATCCTTGCCGTCTATTTCGGCAGTGTAGGTATCTCGAAAACACGCAATGCCGTTACTTGCGGATTGATTGCCGACTTCTCGGGTATCATAGCCGCCATCATCATCAGTTACCTATTTTTTACATAGCATATATGATAAGTTATCAAACAGAAAACGTAAGCATGCCACCCATCAAACGACGTGAGGTGAGCGAATGGATTAAGCAAGTGGCCGCATCGTATGGCAAGAAAGTGGGCGACATTGCCTATATCTTCTGCTCGGACGAGCGCATCTTGGAGGTGAACCGCCAATATCTGCAACACGACTACTACACCGATATCATTAACTTCGACTATACCGAGGGAAATCGTATCAGTGGCGATTTGTTTATCAGCTTGGACACCATACAAACCAATGCCGAACAATTTGCAAACAATGACTATCATCGTGAATTACACCGTGTTATCATTCATGGCATCCTGCACCTTTGCGGCATAAACGACAAAGGACCAGGCGAACGAGAAATAATGGAACAAGCTGAGAATCAAGCATTAAGCATGCTCGCGGAATAAACTCACTAAAAATGAATACAAAGGATTTTTCATATCCCCTTTGTTTATACTATCTTTGCGCAATAAAATAACAGATATGGATTTTAATTACGACGTCATAGTGATTGGGGCCGGTCATGCCGGATGTGAGGCTGCTGCTGCTTCGGCTAACCTTGGATCGAAGACTTGCCTTATAACAATGGATATGAACAAGATAGCCCAAATGAGTTGTAATCCGGCTATTGGCGGTATTGCAAAAGGGCAAATTGTACGCGAGATTGACGCATTAGGCGGATATACCGGATTGGTAACCGACACTACAGCTATTCAATTTCGCATACTGAATAGGTCGAAAGGCCCCGCTATGTGGAGCCCTCGCGCTCAATGCGACCGCGGGAAATTTATCTGGGCATGGCGAGAAATCTTAGAAAACATTCCCAACCTACACATTTGGCAAGACACCGTTTGCGAACTACTCGTTGAAGATGGCGAGGTGAGAGGCGTAAAAACGGTATGGGGAGTAACGTTTCATGCAAAATGCGTAATCGTAACGGCCGGAACCTTCCTGAATGGATTGATGCACATAGGTAGTAACATGCTTCCCGGCGGACGAATGGCAGAGCCGGCAAGTTACAAATTGACCGAATCCATCGCGGCTCACGGCATCGGCTATGGACGCATGAAGACAGGAACACCGGTAAGAATCGATGGACGCAGCGTACACTACGAAGATATGGAAATTCAAGAAGGAGAAGCCGATTTCCATAAATTCTCGTTCATGAATACCGGTGTTAGACACTTGAAGCAATTGCCTTGTTGGACATGCTTCACCAACGAAGAGTGCCACGAAATATTACGAGGCGGATTGGCAGAATCGCCTCTTTTCAACGGACAAATTCAAAGCATAGGGCCCCGTTATTGTCCAAGTATCGAGACGAAAATCGTAACCTTCCCCGACAAGCCACAGCATCAATTATTCTTAGAACCTGAAGGCGAAACCACACAAGAACTTTACTTGAACGGATTCTCTTCATCGCTCCCTATGAATGTGCAAATTGAGGCTTTAAAGAAAATACCGGCCTTCCGCGACATGGTAATCTATCGTCCTGGTTATGCAATAGAATATGATTACTTCGACCCAACGCAACTGAAACATACGTTGGAAACGAAGAAAATAAAGAATCTCTTCTTTGCTGGACAAGTAAACGGAACCACCGGATACGAAGAAGCCGCCGGACAAGGTATCATTGCGGGTATTAATGCGCACATCAATTGTCATGGTGGTGAGCCGTTTACATTGGCACGCGACGAAGCATATATCGGCGTATTAATCGACGATTTGGTAACCAAAGGCGTGGATGAGCCTTATCGTATGTTTACATCGCGAGCAGAATATCGCATTCTTCTGCGCATGGATGATGCCGATATGCGACTAACCGAACGTTCCTGGAAATTGGGATTGGCTAAAAACGACCGCTACGAATTGCTTAAATCGAAGCGTGAAGCGGTAAATAACATCATCGAATTTGCACGTACCTATTCCATCAAAGCAGCCTTGATAAATCCTGCGCTCGAAAGCTTAGGCACTACCCCACTTCGCCAAGGATGCAAGCTCGTCGATCTTATCAACCGCCCACAAATCACCATTGAGAACATTGCCGAACATGTCAATGCCTTCAAGAATCAATTAGATAAGATTACCGACCGCAAGGAAGAGATTATCGAAGCTGCCGAAATCTTAATCAAATACGAAGGATACATAGGACGCGAACGCATCATAGCCGATAAATTGGCGCGACTTGAAAGCATCAAAATTAAAGGTAAATTTGATTACGCTAACCTACAATCGCTATCGACCGAAGCGCGACAAAAGCTAATCAAAATAGATCCTGAAACGATAGCGCAAGCAAGTCGCATACCCGGCGTTTCGCCCAGTGACATCAATGTATTATTGGTATTATCTGGTCGATAAAGCAATAAATGTTCCACGTGAAACATCAATAAAAACTCTATAGATATGAGCAAAGAAACATTAAAGAAAAGCATCCGAGAAATTCCCGACTTTCCCATACCGGGCATTCTATTCTATGATGTTACAACCTTATTTAAAAATCCAGAAGCATTAAGCGAACTATCGGATATCCTTTATGAAACATACAAGGATAAAGGTATCACAAAGGTGGTAGGTATTGAATCGAGAGGTTTCATCATGGGACCTATGTTAGCAGCACGATTAGGAGCTGGCTTTGTACCCATTCGCAAACCAGGAAAATTACCTGCAGACACTATCGAAGAAAGCTATTCAAAAGAATATGGAACAGATACAATCCAAATGCACAAAGATGCCATCTGTGAAGAGGATGTAGTACTTCTACACGATGACCTTTTAGCAACTGGCGGCACTATGAAAGCTG
Source organism: Bacteroides sp. (assembly GCA_017630035.1). Classification (GTDB taxonomy): domain Bacteria; phylum Bacteroidota; class Bacteroidia; order Bacteroidales; family Bacteroidaceae; genus Bacteroides. Next base: position 1,186 of record JAGBWA010000070.1, on the reverse strand, counting down.
CATGCAACTTGGTGAAACAGATGAATCCAAAAAAGGTTATGGTAAACTTCCTCATCGAGTTGGAAGAATTGAATGGCAAGGCAATCTTCGACAAAGATGTAGAGGTGGAATCTGTACTGATTATGTAAGCTGAAATGGAAGAACTTCGCACATCAGACTACCTAAAAGGGATAGTACAAAACCTACCCGAGGGGCCGGGTATATATCAATATCTGAATAGCGAAGGAACCATTATTTACGTAGGCAAAGCGAAGAATCTGAAACGTCGTGTTTCATCCTATTTTAATAGGGAACACGAACCGGGTAAAACGCGGGTATTGGTTAGTAAAATAGCCGATATCCGCTATATTATTGTCAACTCGGAAGAGGATGCACTGCTATTGGAAAACAACCTTATCAAGAAGTATAAACCGCGCTATAACGTACTGCTGAAAGATGATAAAACCTACCCCAGTATTTGCGTGCAAAATGAATACTTTCCAAGGGTATTCAAGACGCGTAAAATCATTCGCAATGGGTCGAGTTATTATGGCCCGTACAGTCATCTTCCAAGTATGTACGCATTGCTCGATCTTATCAAACATCTATACCCCTTACGCACGTGCAATTTAAACTTAACGCCCGAGAATATTCGGAGTGGAAAGTTTAATGTTTGCTTAGAGTATCACATCAAAAATTGTGCAGGACCTTGTATCGGGAAACAAAATCATGAGGAATACTTGAAGAATATCGAAGAAATCAAGGAAATCCTTAAAGGAAATACGCAAGATTTAAGCAGGAAATTATACAAGGAAATGCAGGAACATGCTGATAATCTGCGATTTGAAGAAGCACAGAAGACAAAAGAACGATATCTGCTTTTAGAGAATTATCGCAGCAAATCGGAGGTTGTAAGTAACATTCTTCATAATATCGATGTATTTAGCATAGAGGAAGATTTGGATAAATCTTCGGTATTTATTAACTATCTGCACATAACGAATGGTGCTATAAATCAAGCGTTTACATTTGTATACAAGAAGAAGTTGGACGAAACAAAGGAAGAATTGCTCGAATTGGGTATTGTTGAAATGCGTGATAGGTACAAAAGCCATTCGCAAGAGATAATAGTACCCTTCGAAATGAAGATGGAGCTGAAAAACGTAACGTTTACCGTACCGCAACGAGGGGATAAAAAAAAGCTGTT
>JAGBWA010000069.1 GCA_017630035.1 Bacteroides sp. | reverse complement strand
TTATTTATCTTTCAATACCACTGTAATAATACCATTCAACTGCTCTGCTGCGTAAGGTTTGCTTAAGATATGTCCACATCCCGCATGACGAGCCCGTTGTTGTTCTGAGTATTGCAGTTGTCCTGTAACAGCAATTACAGGAATAGGAATCAATTGCGTACGTGCTTTTACGATTAGTTCTACTGGTGTTTGGCTATCAACAAAGTTCATATCAATCAACAACAAGTCGAGGTTCTCGTAGCTCAACAAGTTTTCTGCTTCTGCCGTGTTATTGGCCCATAGCACCTCATATTTGCCTCCCAACGCCTCTTCTACATGCTCTTTTGTCAACTCCAATTCATCCACCAACAAGACGCGTTTTTTAGCATTGGCTTGCTTCAAAGTCTTTTTCTGTTCGTTGCGTTGCAACAACACGCTGAACGTACTGCCTACTCCCACTTCCGACTCAACGCTAATACAGCCATTCAAGCGTTTAGCCATACTTTGACACAAAGAGAGGCCCAACCCTACTCCTTGCTTGAAGTCGTCAAGTTTTTCAAATCGATTAAAGATGGTAGAAAGTTTATCTTTGGGGATGCCACATCCTGTGTCAATAACCGAAATCTTCGACCACTCATCGTTAGCCTCCAATTTTACAGTTATCGAACCCTTGGTAGTATTCTTAATGGCATTCGTTATGAAGTTCGAAACAATTTGTTTCACACCATATTTATCAGTCTTCTGCCAAACGGCATCCCTTGGCACATCAATGATAAACTCCACACCCTCGGGCATAGCCATGCCCAACATTAAATTAGAATCTTGCACCAGATCGTTCAGCAGACAAGGTTCAAATTGCAAATCCTTCTCGCCCGAATCAATGCGCGACAACTCGAGCATCGACTCAACCAACTGCAACATCAGTTTTGTGTTTTTATGCACTATACTTTGATACAAGGCACGTTCTTGTGGATCTTCCGTTACGGCAAGCACATCCGAGAAACCGATAATCGCATTCAGTGGCGTACGAATCTCATGACTCATGTTCGACAAAAAGATTGTTTTCATTTTATCTGCTTCATCAGCTTTTTGCTTGGTATTAAGCAAGGCATTGTAACTCATTACTCTATCGGTAATGTCATGAATCAAGGCAAGAACCTTTTCGCCATCATAAGGAGCTATTCGTGCTTGGAAGTAGTAAGTCTGCTCATCGACCTCCAACGGATATTCAATCTCTTTTTGTTGGTTATCTTGCAAACAAGCGCGAATATTCGAAACAAATAATTCAGAAACCTCTGGCGAATAAATTTGATGTGCATCAATGCCAATCAACTCCTCCTTCGGATGTAACAATACAGCCGAAGATGCCATAATCACATCGTGAATAACGAAATTTTCATCAAAGATAAAGACGAAATCCGACAACGCCTCAATAATACGGCGATATAGCTCTACCTCTTTCCGTAGGGCTTCAGAAGCGTTTTGATGTGTAGTATCAGTATTAGGTTTCATCATCAGTTTTGTTTAGTCGAGAGCAAATGTAGTAAAAATATTTGTAAGTCCACACATTTATTCCATTTTTTAATCAGAAAGTCTTATCTTTGTACCATTCTTAACACTTGAAACAAACAAAATGAGCCAACAAGATACAATTTGTGCCATTGCCACCGCGCAAGGTGGAGCCATTGGAGTAATCCGCATTAGTGGGCCTCAAGCCATTGCTGCCACCACATCAATATTTCAACCTGTAAGTGGCAAATCGCTCAATCAATATGCCGCTTACAAGCAAATCTTTGGAAAGATTTATTCTCCCGAAGGCGAGATTATCGACGAAGTATTGGTATCACTTTTCCGCGCTCCCCACTCTTACACAGGCGAAGATAGTGTGGAAATCTCTTGTCATGGTTCATCTTATATCTTGCAAAAAGTAATCCACTTACTTATAGCCAATGGATGCCGTTTAGCCGAACCGGGCGAATATACCCAACGTGCTTTCCTTAATGGAAAAATGGACTTAAGCCAAGCCGAAGCGGTAGCCGACCTCATCGCCTCAAGTTCTGCTGCTACTCATCGCTTAGCCATGAACCAAATGCGAGGTGGTTTCAGCCAAGAGCTCTCCCTATTACGTGATAAATTACTACATCTCACCTCTTTAATGGAGCTCGAGCTCGATTTTAGCGACCATGAAGAGTTAGAGTTTGCCGATCGTAGCGAACTTACCCAAATAGCCAACGACATTGAGAAGACCGTTAGCCGTTTGGCCAACTCATTTTCAGTGGGCAATGCCATTAAAAATGGTGTACCAGTAGCCATCATAGGCGAAACAAATGCTGGTAAATCCACCCTACTCAATGCTTTATTAAACGAAGAAAAAGCCATTGTTAGCGATATACACGGCACCACACGCGATGTGATTGAAGACACCATCAACCTTCACGGCATCACCTTCCGTTTCATCGACACTGCCGGCATTCGTCAAACCACCGATGTAGTAGAAAGCATTGGCATCGAACGTACCTACCAAAAAATGGAGCAAGCTAACATCATTCTTTGGATGATTGACGGAACTAGACAAGCAGATTTTGAAGAGCTAAAAACAGAAATCCTTCCTTATTGCGAAGGGAAACAGCTTATCATACTATTTAATAAAGCAGACAAGCTAACGCCGGAAATACGCCAAATACTAAGTCAATCCTTTAGCGACATAAAAGCCCCCAAGCTATTCCTATCAGCAAAAACACGCGATGGCTTAAACGAATTAGAAACACTATTGGTAAAGACCGCTGCCCTACCCGAAGTATCGCAGAACGATGTCATTGTCACCAATATACGTCACTACGAAGCCCTATCACGCGCCCTCGACTCCATTCATCGCGTACAAGACGGTTTGCAAATGCAACTCTCTGGCGACTTCGTCAGCCAAGACCTTCGCGAATGCCTCTACCACCTTGCCGAAATCGTCGGAGGCGAAATAGGCGTAGAAGAAGTACTCGGTAATATCTTCAAACATTTTTGCGTGGGTAAGTAAACATCATCCATTTTTTGATGCAAAAATACCCCTACTTACGCTTCGGCTAAGCTTAACTTACGACTAACGCTTGCCTTAAGTTACGCTTCAAGATTGCCATAAGTAACAGCTACCAAAATCTCGTACACAAATGTTACTTGTTACCTTGTTACCTGTTAACAGTTAACACTATTACGATTGATAAAACACTCTTAATTACAATCTATAAAGCAAAATAGAAATTATTCTAAGATGCAGAGAAATTTTTCTTCTCCTTTTTCTCTTTTTATTGCATAATATTTTATAATTTTGTAGGGAAATCGTAAATAATAAGAGAATGGATAAACCCATGAACCGCATAAAAGAAGTACTCGAAGAGCGAGGCATCAAACAAACTTGGCTTGCTGAGCGACTTGGCAAGAGTT
>JAGBWA010000068.1 GCA_017630035.1 Bacteroides sp. | reverse complement strand
GATTGGCATCCGCAAGGTGAATGGTGCCGGCATGAAGGATTTGTATCGCTTGCTCTTCCGCAAGTATTTCATTGTGTTGGGTATATCCTTTGTGGTGGCTACCCCCATTGCCTATTACTTTATCTACCAATATACCGCCGACTTTGTGGTGAAGGCTCCGATAAGCATTGGCATCTTCGTTGTAGGTTTGTTGCTAGTGTCCCTCATCTCGTTTGGCACACTGTATTGGCAAATACGTAAGGCAGCAAATATCAATCCGGCCGATGTGGTGAAAAGCGAATAAATACAAAATTACTATATTTATAAACCCTTTAAAAATTTATCATTATGATTAAGACTGAAAATTTGCAAAAAATCTTCAAGACTGAAGAAGTGGAAACTTGGGCATTGAACGATGTAAGCCTCGAAATTAAGGAAGGCGAATTTGTAGCCATTATGGGACCTTCGGGTTGCGGTAAATCAACCTTGTTGAATATCCTTGGTCTGTTGGATAATCCATCGAGCGGTAGCTACATGCTGAACGGTACAGACGTATCGAAGTTTACCGAAGCACAACGCACTAACTTGCGTAAGGGTGTGATTGGTTTCGTATTCCAAAGCTTCAACCTTATCGACGAGTTGAACGTGTACGAAAACATCGAACTTCCATTGCTCTACATGGGTGTGCCCGCTGCCGAACGTAAGAAAAGAGTGGAAGCAGCCATGGATCGCATGGCCATTGCCCACCGTGTAAAGCACTTCCCACAACAGCTATCGGGTGGTCAGCAACAACGTGTAGCCATTGCCCGTGCCGTGGTGGCCAATCCAAAGATTATCTTGGCGGACGAACCTACCGGTAACCTCGACTCTAAAAACGGACGCGAAGTGATGGACTTGCTCACCCAACTGAACAAGGAGGGTACAACCATCGTCATGGTGACCCACTCGCAACACGATGCCGGTTTTGCCGGTCGCACCATCAACCTGTTCGACGGTAGTGTAGTGAACGAAGTACGTATGTAATGGTAGATAATGGGAGTTAAAAGGAGTAGTTATCTCCTTTTAACTCCTTTACTCCTATAACTTTAATTTTTATTTACACTGAAAAAAGGCATAAAACGTGCGATATTTTTTTCTCGTGAGGAAAAAAAACAGGTATCACGAGGAAGATATTTTTTCCTCACGAGAAAAAAATATTTCCATAATCGGCCTCTTTTTGGGGTAAGGAAATATTTTGACAGTAACACTAACAACATGATTTTACACTATATCATTACTGCCTGGCGCTGCATCATGAAATACAAGACACAGAACATCATTGCTGTGTTGGGACTATCGGTAGCACTCTTCTGCTTCAGCATCTGCCTGTACATTGCCCGCTACTTTTATAGCACTGACGAGTGTTTCGAGCAACGCAACCGCATTGTGCAATTCTCTACCCAAAGCCCGGAAACCGAAGAAATCAGTCATGTCACCTTTTGCGACTTCTCCGATGACTTGAAGAAGCATGCTTTCCGTGGAGTAGAAAGCTATGTCTATATTCATCGCGTTGAACCACGTCCTTTCAACATCGAGGTGGCCGACAACAAGATGCTGCCCTACACCCTACAGGTAATGGAAACCGACTCGGCCTACCAACGGGTGTTTGACTCGAAGGTGTTGTTTGGCTCGTGGGAACAAGCTGCCCATACGCCCAACTCCATCATACTTTCGGAATCGGTGGCCAAACGCATCTTCGGACAAGCCGGCAAGGCCATCGGCAAGCAGATGGTGCTGACACGTCGTATAATGACCTCACCTCAAACTACCCCAATGTCCGGCGGCATTGCCTATACCATTCAAGGCGTGATGGAAGATCTGCCGAAAAACAACAGCCTGAATTTCTTGAAGGAAACCGACGCTTGGGTACTGAACGATAGCGAAGGCATCTTGAAGAGCGATTATAAACGGTCGATGGCCGGCGGACAAACTTTTGCATTGTTGAGCGAAGGCGTGTCGCAAGAGACATTGTGCCACGAGGTGAAAGAGCGCAACATTAGTGCAATATATTTCAACGAAGAGCAATCCATAGTGGCCTTGCCTTTTGGCAAACTGTTTTGGGAACGTACGCAAAACACCCTAGCTCCGCTTATCGTTACGATAGCCGGTGTGCTGATACTGTTGGTGGGCATGCTGAACTTCTTCCACTTCCTGACAGGCTCGTTTGTAACCCGCATCCGCGAATATAGTTTGCGACGTGTAAGTGGTGCGCGTGCTTGGCAATTATGGGCGATGCTCCTTGTACAAGCCACCCTGTTACTCTTGGTATCGGGCCTCTTCAGCATGATGCTGATGGAGATTACTTCACCTTTCCTATCGTTCGACATTATTCGCATCTCCATCGACCGCAATGTAATGATGGCACAAGCTGGCGGTTACCTGTTGGCATTATGGATATGCTGCATGATTGCCGCTGCCATAGTGGTGTGGAGGGTAGAGCGCATCAGCATCCAACGTGGATTGTTTGGTGGCGGTGGCGTATATGGCAAGCATCGGGTGCGCAACGTGCTGCTTGGCATCCAACTCTTCATCTGCTGGATATTCGTATCGCTCACCTTGATGCTCTACTTGCAATCGCAAAAATCGTCCAATGCTCTCTTCGACACACTGTCGCAAGAAGAGAAAGAGAATATCTATAGTATCTCGATGGAAGAATATACCTTCTTGACACAAGAAGAACGCATGAATTTGATGGCCGAATTGGGCAAAGTAGCCGGTGTAAAGGCATTGCTACCTGCCAGGGAAAAATACATGGGCAGCCTATGGAGTAGCGCCATCTTTACCCAACCGGGCAGAAAACGTGAACATGCAAGGCGTATAGGTGTAATGTTTGTATCGCCCGACTTCTTCGAATTTATGAACATGCCGTTGCAAGCGGGTGTGTTGCCGAAGACCGAAAACGAAATAGTGGTTACGGAGGGTTTTGAAAAGATGATGGAGAAAGAGATGTTGGGCCAGATGGTGTACGATTATGACGATATAGGCTATACGATAACCGGTATATGCCATCATGCCACCCGAAGCGTCGGCAAGTCAAATGGTGAAGATGTTCAAACCAACTGCATCTTCTATCCGCTGAAAGAGGAAGAGACTTTCCACTGCTATGTGAAGTGCGAACCGGGGCAGAAGAAACAGGTAGGTGCTGCCTTGGAGAAAATACTTCGCGAACGCTTGCCGGAAAGCATCGACATCCAATTGAAGACCTTTATGGACGACATCCGAGAGTACAGAATGATGGAGTTTGAACTTCGTGGCATTTCAGGCTTCTTTGCCATTGTCACACTGATTATTGTCCTGCTTGGCATTTATGCCGCCATCACTCTCGACACGGAATACCGTCGCAAGGAGATGGCCATCCGCAAGGTGAACGGTGCCGGTGTGAAGCAGATTGCCCTGATATTTGCCCGTCTTTACATATGGCTATTGGTAACCACCTTCATACTGGCCTTCCCGATTGTGGCATTTGCCATCACAGGATTCAGTTCCATGTACGAAGTCTTCATCGATACCGGTGTAGGATTCTACGGCAGCATCTTCTTGGGCATTACGGCCATCATCGCCCTCACGGTTGCCTTCCGCATCTACCTGATAACGAAAGTAAATCCGGCAGAAATAATCAGAAAAGAGTAGTTAATTATGACTATACCTTGATGTTAAAAATATAAGAGGTTTTGAACGACCAAAGGGAGTTAATTTTGAATTTTAAATTTTGAATTATGATTTTACACTATATCATCACCGCCTGGCGCTGCATCATGAAATACAAGACACAGAATATCATTGCTGTGTTGGGACTATCGGTGGCACTCTTCTGCTTCAGCATCTGCCTGTACCTTACTCGCTATATCTATGACATAGACGGATGTTTCGAGAATAGGGACAGGATTGTGGAGTTTTCCCTGCAAAACAACGAAATGCTAGGTAACGGCAGCTATATGGCAGGTGTGCCGAAAGAGATGTTCCAAATAGTTAAGCCACACATGGAGAAAGATGTAGAGGCATTTGTGCAAACCTCGTATGCACTCGACCGCGACTATAGCGTAGAGGTGAACGGCAAACAACTGCCCTATACCTTATTGACAATAGAGGTGGATAGTGCCTACCAGACGGTGTTCACGCCCGAAGTGGTGAGCGGTTCGTGGGAGGTGGCGGCCAATACACCCAACGCCATTGTGCTGTCCGAAAGTTGTGCAAAGAAGCTATTTGGCGATGTGCATCCGGCCATCGGCAAACAGCTGATACTGACGGAACGAATCATCTCTTCACCCGCAAGCACGCCACGAAACGGTGGCATTGCCTATACCATACAGGCGGTAGCCAAGGATATTTCGGAAAACAACAGCCTTGAGTTCTTGAAATCGTTCGATGCATGGGTGATGAACGATAGCGAAGGCCGTTTGCGCGAGGGATTCCAACGACCGGGGATGACCGGCACCATGCTATATGCCTTGCTGAAGAAGGATGTAAAAATGAAAGATTTCTTCCAAACCCTGAAAGATAATCATCTCACTGTGAACCTATGGGGCAATGATTGGGATATTTGCGCCAACCCTTTGGGTGAAGTGATAATAAAGGCTTCCGGCATTTCGATAACTGCCAACGTAGCTTTCGTTGCCGGCATCCTGATTCTGTTGGTGGGCTTGCTCAACTTCTTCCACTTCCTGACGGGTAGCTACCTGACACGCATCCGCGAGTATAGCTTGCGAAGCGTGAATGGTGCGCATGGTCGCCACTTGTGGAGCATGCTCAGTGTGCAATCGGCATTGCTCATCTTGGTGTGCGGAGCCTTTACCGGCCTGTTTATGGAGCTATCGGCATCGAAGTTGAAGATGGATTTCTATCAGTTCCGTTTCGATGTGGATTACCTCACCCTGCTGAAGCAGACCGGCGGCTACTTAGTGGGCTTGCTGTTGCTTTGCATGTTGGCGGCATGGGGCATTGTGTGGAAGGTTCGTCGCATCACCATACTGAAGGGTATTGCAGGCGGTGGTGGTGTGTATGGCAAGCATCGTTTGCGCAACGTGCTGCTTGGCATCCAACTCTTCATCTGCTGGATATTTGTATCGTTGGCCATCACCCTCTACTTGCAGGCCGACAAGAGTGCCAAGACCATATTCAGCACACTGACCGTAGAAGAGAAAGAAGAGATATTCAGTTTCCCGATGGAGTTCAGCTTCATGGAAACACCGGCCAAACGTACTTTTATAGAAGGTATGCGCAACCTGCCGGGAGTAAAGGATGTACTGATTGCCGACATTCCCTATACACAAGGTGTTTCGGGCAATCTGTTGTATAGCGAAAAGGACAACCCGGAATCGGCCATGAACATACCTTTGTATAGCGTTACGCCCAACTTCTGCAACTTTATGCAGATAGACATCATAAACGGAAAGGACATTGAGGGGCCAACCGATATGTTGATGGATGCTACCATAGAGAAGTTCTACCAAAGCGAAATGACAGGAAAGAGTTTCTATGACGACAGAGGCCTACACACCGTAGTGGGCATTACAGAACCCTTTATCACCAGTTGCTATCGAAGCGATGTGGATGGCTATGCCTTCCTTGCCCAGGATTTCAGTTACTACATTGCTCATTGCTACGTGAAGTGCCATCCCGGTGAAAAGAAGAAGGCCGAAGCATCGTTGCGAGCTTACTTCCGTCAGCAGTTGCCCGAAAGTGTTGAAGTGCCTTTCCATACCCTAATGGACGACATCAAGGAGATACAATCCTTCGAGTTCAAGCTGCAAGGCATAGTAGGCTTCATGGCATTGGTGGCTATCGTCATTTCGTTGCTTGGCATCTATTCGGCCATTACCCTCGACACGGAATATCGTCGCAAGGAGATGGCCATCCGTAAGGTGAATGGAGCCGGAGTGAAACAGATTGCTTTCATCTTTGCCCGCCTTTACATCTGGTTGTTGGTGGTAAGTGCAGCCCTTGCATTCCCTATCGTTGCGGTGATTATCAACATGATAAAGACTTCCTATGCCATCTTTATAGATACCGGTTTCTTGTTCTATGCCGGCATCTTTGTTGGATTGTCGGCTATCATTGCCCTCACAGTATCTTTCCGCATCTACTTGATAACGAAGGTCAGTCCGGCAGAGATAATCAGAAAGGAGTGAAATTGATTTATGATTTCTAATTTATGATTTATGATTTTGAGTTAACGGCCACTCGTAGGGACTTTTTTAATTCCTCCCCTAAGTTAGGGGAGGTGGCCTTAGGCCGGAGGAGTGTGTTTGGTTTGTGTATTTACACATTCCCTCCCCCACAAGGGGTACTCCCCCTAACGTTAGGGGGAGAATAAAGAAACATAAAGCAATGGTCACCATGCGGACGCATTACGATGCGTCCCTACAAGGAGGCGAACGATACATATAGGAAAGTAGGGACGTAGCGTGCTGCGTCCGTGAAAACATAAACAAAACATTATGATAGCACATTACCTGAAAGTTGCCGTGCGCAACCTGTTGAAGTACAAGACGCAGAGCGTGATTAGCATTGTGGGGCTGGCCATTGGCTTGGCCACCTTCTCCCTATCCAGCATCTGGTTGAAGTATGAATTGACCTACGATGCCCATTGGCCCGATGCGGAACGCATTTATCAGGTGGGCATGTTGCGTGAAGGTAAAATTGAACAATTCAACAGATACCTATTCCCTCCTATGGCAGATGGCTTGAAACAGCAATATCCTGAAGTGGAGGAAGCCTGTGCCTTTTATACTACTACCCATGCAATAGGAAAGGTTGCTCATATATTAGTTGACACAACCTATAGCCGAATATTTCCACAGACGATATTGAAAGGTACAAACCAGTTCCTATATCAACCCGGTATGGCCGGTATTACCGAGAGTGCAGCCAAGCGTCTGTTTGGCACTACGGATGTATTGGGCGATACCATCAGAGGTGTTCAGGACAAGCTCACTATCTGTGCCCTACTGAAGGATGCCAACAATCATTCCAACTATCCGTATGAAGTTGTCAGTTCACTTCAGAATAGGAAAGATACTAACTATCCAATGGTTGATGTCTTTGTAAAACTCTATCCAAATACGGATGTGGAAGCATTGGCTGACAAACTGAAGTCTCACGAACAAGAAATGTTTGAAACATTTGCTGATGGTTCAACACAGACAAGTACGCTCATGCAACCCCTTATCATTGCTCCACTTACAGCCATGCATTACACCCATAACAGAGGTAGCGATGCTATCCGTTTGGAACATATTCGTATGTTCAATGTAGTGGGATTGGTAGTAGTGCTATGTGCGTTGCTGAATTACCTGATTCTTTATGTAATCCGCCTCTATATCCGTCGTCGCGAGATGACACTTCGCCGTGTACACGGTGCCGGTGAGGGTAGTCTGCTACGAATGACCATGACCGAATTGCTGTTGCTGACGGGCATTTCTCTTTTCTTAGGCATGCTTATTACCGAACTGCTGTTTCGCCCGTTCAAGGAGATTGCCGGCATTGATGAAGGTAGCGGTTTCCTCTATCGCGAGTCGGCCATCTATATGAGCATTGTGATATTGCTCTCCTTGCTGCTTTCGGGCATTATGCTTCTGTTGCAACAGCGTCGTTCGCATCGTGCTTCGCTTTTGCCCATTGCTTCATCGGGTGGCATCTTTACCTTCCGTCGGGTAGCTATGGGCGTGCAACTGTTCATCAGCATCTTTGTGCTGTTTGCCACCTTTACACTACAGAAGCAGTTGCGCCAACTGCATCACTCTGATGATATGGGTGTAAACTTGGATGTAATCGTGGCCGAAGGATGGATTATGTGGGCAGAACATCCCACTGAAGAGATTGATAGAGTGATGGAAGAGGTTCCTTACATCAACTACTATAAAACAGAACACTATCCTTTCGATGCCAAGACTATTATGCTAATGAGTAAGGATATTGATTACAAAGACGAACATGACAAAGAACAACAGATAAGCGTGACTACATATAGCATTAGTTACGATGCCTATCGCGTATATGGCTTGCAAACCATTGCTGGAGTGCCACCTACAGAATCGGACAATGGAGATGGATTGTGGGTGAACGAATCGTTTGCAGCAAGCATGGGATTGACACCAGAAGAAGCAATAGGTCGGTTGGTTTCAACCGGTGGTATAATTGTGACAGGAGAAACTGAAAGAAAAGAATACAAACCCATTCGAGGAGTATTGAAGAATATTTCGGTATCGCCTATAATTCCTTGTCCACCGGCTCTTTACACCATATCGACGAAAGATATTATACACATGCCTCCCAGTGTTTATAATTACCGTCTTCGCTTCCTCACTTCCGATATCAAAGATATGAAAGTGTTGGAAGATAGCATTACCAACCATTTAAAGCGTTACTTCCCTGATGAAATTCGTATGCGGCTGGTTTTATATACCATCGGCGATGATATAGAGCGAGCTTTGCAGTCGGAACGTGTATTGATGAAGCTGCTTGGCATTGCTTCGGGTGTATGTATCTTCATTACGTTGTTCGGCATCTTCTCTATGGTGAGCCTGACGTGCGAGCGTCGTCGCAAGGAGATGGCTATCCGCAAGGTGCATGGCGCAAAGATTCGCGACATCATCGGGCTGTTTGCCAAGGAGTATGGCATCTTGTTGTTGGTTTCTGCGGCCGTAGCATTCAGTGTGGGCTATGCCTTGATGAAGCAATGGCTACAGACCTATGTGATACAGACCACTATCTCGTGGTGGATATATGTTGCCATCCTTGCGGCCGTCACCCTGATGATAGTTCTCTGTGTGGGCTACCGTGTATGGAAAGCCGCCAATGAGAATCCGGCCGATGTGGTGAAGAGTGAGTAGATTTATGATTTATGATTTATGAATTATGAGATAACCGCCACTTGTAGGGACGTAGCGTGCTGCGTCCGGTAAACACAAAGGATGAAAGTAGGGACGCAATACATTGCGTCCGAAGAACATAAACGAAACAAATTATAATAAAGATATGAAGACACTGCAATATGCTATTCGTTTTCTTGCTAGAAGCAAGTCGTACACCCTTATCAACATGTTTGGGCTGGCCCTCAGCCTGGCATGCTGCATCATCCTGATGCGCTACATCCATCGCGAGCTGACGGTAGATACACACTGTGTGGATAGGGAAAAGGTGTATGTTTTGATTAAAGAAGAAAACGATGACCGCCTTTTCTTAAATCCAATCGACTTTAAAGATGTGGATTGCAGTAAATATCAGGTAGAAACTTCTACGGAAATAAGATACGTACAAAATAATTACTTTATTTATAACGATAAAACGTTTTCTGAGAATGTGTTGGTAGCAGACAATAACTATCTGGAGTTTTTCAATCACCAACTGATACAAGGAAGTATTCATTTGGAACAACCAGGCAGTGCTGTACTAACTGAAACATGCGCAAAAAGGATATTCGCCAAAGAGAATCCTATCGGGAAAATAATCAAAACCAATACAAATAAAGAGGTAGTGGTAACTGGTGTAATTCGCGACAATCCAAATAAAAGCATCTTTCCTTTCGGTGTTATATTGGATAAGACTTTCAGTCAAGCGGGAACTTTTACCACATTGTTGCGTTTTGCTCCAAACACAGACATCAAGGCAATAAAAGAGAAAATGAAAGCTGATGTCCATTACGACAATTCCAACAAGGATATACCTCCCTACTACTATTCATTATCCAATATAAAGGAACTATATTGGGATTATGCAATACTGAATCGGATGTCGTTGCAAGGAGGCAATAAGGCACAGCTTGGCATCTTGATAGGAATCTGTATTGTGATATTGCTAACGGGCATCATGAATTTTGTCAACCTTTACCTGATTTGCATGCAAAAACGACAAAAGGAATATGGCTTGCGAAAGATATTCGGCATTGGCAAAATAGAATTGTTCTGGCATATTTGGTCGGAAAACTTATTGCTGATTATGGCCGCCTTGTTTTTTGCTAATCTGCTATTGGAAGTAATCCATGTTCCCATCAACCGATTGTTAGGACTCTCCTTTGAATATACTCGTTTCGATGGTTGGCTTTTTGGTGGTATTCTGTTGCTACTTCCTATGCTGACCAGTCTCTATCCCTTTTTCAAGAGTTGTTTTTCGCGTCCCATTGTTTCGTTACGAAGTATTGGTAGTGGTCGTCAGTCGGTACGCAACCGTATAATACTACTTTGCATTCAATATGTCTTTACATTCCTACTTACTGTATTAGCACTCTATTTCAACAAGCAACTATCCCTATTGGTAAATACAAATCCAGGATTCCGTACCGAGCGTATAATGATTCCACATTTAGGGAGAGTGACTACCAATGTCACAAAGGAACAAAGCGATAATCCATTTCACGGACTTGCCAATAAAGAGGTCTTAATGGAAAAGATTTGCGGAAACCCTATTGTTGAATATTTTGAGCCAAGTTTGATTTTTGAATCTGGCATGTGGGGACAAACATATATCAACGACTGGGGAGAAGAATGTGTATTATATTTCAGCTATGTCACACCCGATTTTTTCAAGATGTTCAATCTGCGTTTTATTGATGGGAAGTTGCCTGAAACGAGTGAGGATGAAGGATTCTACGAAGGCTTGCAGTATGTGGTGAATGAAGCTGCAATGAAAGTACTTGGCTACACTACCCGCAAGGACGGAAAGATAATAGAGAGCTACAAAGCAACACAACCACATGCTGAAGCTTTGCCCATTCGTGCTGTGATTGAAAACTTCTATCCCGGGCACCTTGCGGAAGGAGCAAAACCAATGATTTTTCAAGTTAGGGAGAAAGAGGTCATGCCGTTTATTCCGATGGATGGTTGTCTGATAGCCTATTCGTCTGGGCAATTGAGCAATCTGATAGATTTTCTTGGCAAACTGAATATGGAGTTGTATGGTTCTGCCGATTTCGACTATACGCTGTTGGAAAACGATGTTAAAGCATTATATAAGAACGATCGCATCATTGCCATCATTTATATTCTCTTTGCCGTAATTGCCATCATCATTTCGTGCCTTGGATTGTTCGGCATCTCGTTGTTCGACATCCGCCAACGCTATCGCGAGATTGGCATCCGCAAGGTGAATGGTGCCGGCATGAAGGATTTGTATCGCTTGCTCTTCCGCAAGTATTTCATTGTGTTGGGTATATCCTTTGTGGTGGCTACCCCCATTGCCTATTACTTTATCTACCAATATACTGCCGACTTTGTGGTGAAGGCTCCGATAGGCATCGCTATCTTTGTCGTTGCACTATTGCTGGTGTCCCTCATCTCGTTTGGCACACTGTATTGGCAAATACGTAAGGCTGCAAATATCAATCCGGCCGATGTGGTGAAGAGTGAGTAGATTTATGATTTATGATTTATGAGATAACCGCTACTTGTAGGGATGCAATACATTGCGTCCGAAGAACATAAACGAAACAACAACAACATGAAAACAATTTTGTATGCTTGGCGCATTGTTACGAGAATGAAGGCTTATAGTGCCATCTGTATTTTGGGGCTGGTCATCAGTCTGGCCGGAACCATGACATTGGTACGCTATATCCATCAGGAACTGACGGTGGATCATTACTTGAATGATTTAGATAAGTTGCATCTATTGATAGCAAATCCTTCAGGGACTTCGTATTATAGGATGGATAACAACCGTAATTACAATAACGATGCAGACTATATCGACCCGTTGGAGCATCCGGCCGTAGAATGTCATACTACGCTCTATATTATAGCAGGGGGCGAAATGGAACTGAATCGTCATCACTATGCCGTACAAGCCATTGCAGTTGA
The DNA here is from genome assembly GCA_017630035.1 of Bacteroides sp. GTDB lineage: Bacteria > Bacteroidota > Bacteroidia > Bacteroidales > Bacteroidaceae > Bacteroides. Next base: position 6,706 of record JAGBWA010000068.1, on the reverse strand, counting down.
TTCTACCTTCCATCGTTTGATGCCGCGCGAAGCACTTTTGGGCGAAGTGAACAGCATACCACCCACCGGTGTTGTCATCAGCAAAGCATTGTCCGACCGTATCTTTGGTAAAGATACAGACCCAATAGGACAAACGCTGATATATGGCGGAACGGAGGTGACAGTGACAGGCGTAATGAAACCGTTTACTTCCAAATCATCGTTCGATTATGACGTGATGTTTTCGCACGAACTACATCGTGAGTGGATGGGCTATGGAGCCAGTGACTTCTCTTTGGTGAAACTTCATCGGGCTGAAGATTTGGCAACTATCAATGCTTGGCAAAAACCTCAAAAGCCATCATGGTTTGGCAATACTGAAATAATTTATCAGCTGATACCCTATAAGGATAACTACTTCATGCATAACATAACCATTCACAACAGCGACTCATTCTTTAAAAAAGGCGATAAGAATAGCATCCGTATCTTGGTGTTTGTGGCGATACTGTTGTTTCTCATCGGTTTCGTGAACTACTTGAATCTCTACACCGTGATTATGCAGAAGCGTGGATTGGAGTTTGGCGTGAAGAAGGTGTTTGGTGCCGGTAGTGGGGAACTCTTCAAACAACTCTATGTGGAGAACTTCCTGCTTTCTGCCGTTACTATCCTGTTTGTAGGAATGATTATCGAGATTACAGACAAGATATTGGAACACTCGCTCGGTATCCCTATCATGAACAACGTGCCCTTCAATACAGCAGTTGGTGTGGGAACATTGTTCGGATTCCCGTTGCTCACTACTCTTTATCCCTACTTCCGTTACCTGTTCAAACGTCCGATTTCGTCCATGAAGGGATTGCAACAAGGGGGTAAGAATGTAGTGACACGCAGCATTTTCCTGATGGTGCAGTATGTCATCAGCTTCAGCCTCATCGTTGTCTCCATCTACTTTGCCAAGCAACTATACACCATGCTGAATGCCGACTTAGGCTTCCGCACGGAAAACATTTTGAAATGCACGATTATCCCCGAATATGGTGGCGACGTGATACGTGAAAGTGGTGCTTGGGACCGCGAGGAAGAACAAACACGAACAGCCTCTGCCAAGATTATGCAACAACTGAACAATTCGCCTAATGTTTTGGGATGGTCATTGGATGGAGATTTTGAAAAAGGTGGCGGCCATTTAGGAGAAGCTATTAAAAAAGCAGATACAAATGACGAATACATTAATGCAAACCCTATCCCTTTGCCTACCGCTTATTTCGACATATACGATTTGGAGGTGATAGATGGTCGTGCATGGAACGATTCTATTGACAATCAATACAACTACGACCTCATCATCAACGAAAGTGCAGCCCGTGCATTGGGTATTACTGACATCAAAAACGAGCGCATACAAAGCAAGGAGCTGATTATGTACTCGGCATACCAAGACATGTCGGTCAATCCGTCTTACAACATTGTGGGGGTAATAAAGGATTGTCGAGTCGGTCACTTGTCTAAAAAGGTTGTTCCTACCATTTATCTTTATTCAGAACCTATCTTGGAGCATATAAATCCCGGAACCTCGTTAGTGATTCGTTACCAAGAAGGCAAGCAGCGTGAAGTGATTGAACTGCTTTCCAAACTGCGCAACGAGGTTTCGGGCGATGGCGAGTTGGAATACTCCTTTGTAAAGGACGAGATAGCCAAACAGTATGAGAACGACCGCCGTGTGGTGAACATCTACCTGACATTTGCCGGAATGGCCATTGTCGTATCGTGTCTGGGATTGTTCGGCCTGTCGCTCTTCGAAATCCGCTTGCGCTACCGCGAGATAGCCCTCCGCAAAGTGCATGGTGCCCAAACAAAGGAGATCGTAAAGCTGGTACTGAAACGCTACCTCGTCATCTTGGGTGTATCGGCACTTATCGGTTTCCCACTTGCCGTATGGATTATCCATCAATACATGGCCGATTATGCTTTCCGCACCCCACTCTCTTGGTGGATATTTGCTTTGGCATTGGTGATTGTAGCAATCATCTCTGCCAGTGTCCTCTTCTGGCAAGTGCGTAAGGCGGCAAATATCAATCCGGCGGAAGTGATGAAGAGTGAGTAGATTTATGATTTATGAATTATGAGATAACCGCTACTTGTAGGGATGCAATATATTGCGTCCGAAGAGCATAAACGAAACAATATGATAGCACATTACCTGAAAGTTGCCGTGCGCAACCTGTTGAAGTACAAGACGCAGAGCGTCATTAGCATTGTGGGGCTGGCCATTGGCTTGGCGTTTTTCGTATTCGGTTTACATTGGTATCGATTTGAAACGACCTTCGATTCTTTCTACCCTTTGGCCGATAGGACTTACATGGTTTGTCTTGATTCAAAGAATAATGATATGGGGTACACTCCAAGTGTTTTGAAATCTTATTTTGATCAAGAGTGTCCGGAGGTGGAAATGAGTACCGTTGGATACGATGAAATAATTGCATATGACGGTGGAGAAGGTATCTTCCTTAAAGAGCCGAATTTCCTATATGTGGATAGTTGCTTCATTCGAATGTTTCCGCAACGGATATTATATGGTAGAACAATTGAGAACGAGCAAGAAACAATTATTTGTGAATCGTTGGCACGTAAATATTGGGGAGAACCACAAAATGCGGTTGGATATGAAATAAAACAAGATTCACCATATAAACCATTCATTCGTTTGCCCAATCCTAAGACCATGCGTATTGTGGGAGTTATGGCTGATGCACCTAATAACTCGAACTTTACTTTTGAAGGGTATATACAAGACAGTAGATCCTTAAAAAATGATATTCATAATAGCCGAAATTGGAGTTTTGCCAGGGGATGGGTGCATGCAACTTTAAACAAAGGTGTTAAGCCGAAGGATGTATTGGAGAAAATAAGCCGTTTTTTACAGGAAAAGGAGATTCAAATAACAAACCCAAAATTCATTAGTTTGGCTGATAAGCACTTTGAACTGGCATCGAAAGATTCGTTCAGTTACTCGGCCATTGCGCTATACGCTGTTGCATCGTTTTTATTACTATGCTGTGTAATGTTCAACTACCTGAATCTTTCGCTGAATCGTTATTTTGGTCGGGTACGCGAAATGAAATTGCGTACCGTTGTAGGTGCCACAATTTGGAAAATGCAACTGCAATTTATGGTGGAGGCATTGATTAGTTGTCTGTTTGCCTTCCTGCTTTGTGGTTGTATGTTGGAATTGCTCATACCTGTTTTTAAGGAGTTGTTCCTCATTCCGATGGAGAGCAATCGGGACATTTGGACAGAGTATGTATATACCATCGTCGGTACATTGCTGTTCATTGAAGTGGTTGCAGCATTGGTGATGCACCATTTCATACGCAATGCTACCCGACAAACCTTGGTGGTGAAACCCATAACCTCTCGCTATGCAGGGGTACGTCGTGTAAGTCTTGCCGTTCAGTTGGTTATCTGTCTGATTTTCATCTGCATGGCCGCTGTTTTCTTCCGCCAACTGAACTTTATGCGAAACAGCGATTATGGTTTCGATACCGAACATATCATAGAAATGGAGGCTATGAACATTGATTCACGATACGATGCCATGATAGAGGATTTAAGTAGGCTTCCGATGGTAGAGTATCATACAGGAACACAGGATGAGATGATTGATAATCAATCACTTCATACACAACCCGGTGTTGAATGGGAAGGGCAAAACGAAGAAGATAAAAACATTTTGGTACATCATTTATATGTAAACAAAAATATAGATAAAGTTTTCAACTTCCGTTTGGTGGCTGGAAGAATGTTTTCGGAAGAAGATTGGGATAATGTTGAGAATGGCAATACTGCTAAATTTGCTATTATCAATGAGAAAATGGCTAATTTATTGTCTACAAACAGCCCAATAGGTAGCACGATAAGCATAACAAATGTTGCCATAACACAACAAGAATTACAAATCACTCAAACACCCTATCAGATAATCGGTGTAGTGAAGGATTGTCACTTTCAAGGTATGAAAAATGAGGTGTTTCCAATGCTGATGATTCAAAGTCCTGCTGCTTCTGTGGATTATTGGCGCATTGTCCCCGGCATGGAGCAAGAAGCACTGAAAGCATTCAACGATGTAGCAGCCAAGCATGGGTGGAAATATGATCAATCGAACACTCCGCCGGTGCTGCTTAGCGACAAGGTTAAGGAGATAAACAAATCGGAAACTGCGATATACCGTTTGTTCAGTTGCCTGGCTGTGGTATGTATCTTGATTTCTTTGTTCGGCATCTACTCCATTTCGTTTACCACATTGGAACTTCGTCGTAAAGAGATTGCCATCCGCAAGGTACATGGGGCACAAGTGTTAGAGATAATGAATCTCTTCTTCCGCGAATACATCGGCTTGCTGCTTTTGGCTGCTATAATTGCATTCCCCGTAGCCTATTGGGGCATTACTCGCTGGCTTCAAGGATATGCCTATCATATAGAAGTAGGTCTTGCCTTGTTCGTCACCATATTAGTTGCAATTCTTGCCTTAATACTATTAACTGTGGTGCAGCAAGTGCATAAAGCTGCCAATGAGAATCCGGCGGAGGTGGTGAAGAGTGAGTAGATTTATGAATTATGAATTAAAAATTAAAAGATAACCGCTACTTGTACCTTTTTTAATTCCTCCCCTAAGTTAGGGGAGGTGGCCTTAGGCCGGAGGAGTGTGTTTGGTTTGTGTATTTACACACTCCCTCCCCCACAAGGGGTGCTCCCCCTAACTTAGGGGGAGAATAAAGAAACATAAAGCAATGGTCACCAAGCGGACGCATTACGATGCGTCCCTACAAAGTTTTTGTAAAATAATCTTTGCATACTTGACTAATAACAACTACCCCCTCTCAGAAGTGTTTCTGAGAGGGAGTAGGATCAGTCATATACTGATTGTGGCTCTGTGATACTCTCATCTTTCAAATATGAAACAATGATTGAAAATTGTGCGGATAATTTACTTATATCGTTATTGTGCTAAAGCAATGGGATTGCACAAATCTATCTTAGGAATTGATTGCATTTGTAGGGACGCAGCAGTGTAGCACTCTACGTTCATACAAAAAATGAAAATATAAAAACAACTCTGTTTTAAGTATTTAATAGTCTATCGATTCTTCCTGTAATGAGGCTTGTATATGCCTCTTTCAACTCCATTGAAAGGAAGGAATTATCTATTAATTCCATCCATTTGCTTTTGTTCTTAACAAGTTTTTTAATGAGCTTATTTGCTATCTTTTCTTCAATTCCATTAATCGCCATTGCTGCAATAAATGCTGTTTTATCAATACCCCCAATGTTTTGGGTATCGTCTATGCCATAGCCTGTTAATGGCATAGCCAACTCATCGTTATCTTCAATACCCGTCAATACAACAGAAAGTAAGTCGTATGCAGGGGAAAGCGTATATCCGATTCCTTCTTTATAGAGAAGGGAAAAGTTCTTGCAATGCATATCCGAGTTGCCCGTAATCCACGAAAAGATAACTATTTCCCAAAAACGTTGTATGTCTAACATTGGAGCAGTGGAATATCTATTAATAATATCTGCCAATTGCGTATAAGCTCCGCGGTATTTATGCTCTGTCAGGCGATTGCTTAATTGACACATATCCAACATTGAACATTTTGAACCATCGCTTTTCCTATCCATTCGTTGTGTTATGTATGCCAATTCGTTGTCTGCCATCCTAATTAGGCTATGTGTGGCAGTTTCGATCTTTGCTACTTCTGCCATTTTCATAGTGAGATCTTCCAATTCAGGCATGGATGTATATTTGGGGCTTTGTGGCTTTAAGATGTAGTTCCCCCATAATCCAACAATGGTAAGTCTGTCCGGTTCGTTCTTTCCTCCCCGATTGATATCTAATGAAAGTTTTGCTTGAACGCCCGTAACCGAGGTACTTGATTTCAATACTTCAAGTGCCAATTTGTCAATATTATCCCTCGTATAAGGTAGTATCGGAGCAACTTTATTTCCAAACAATTTAAGAGCGCAAGAAGTATGGTAATCCTTTTCTCCTTTTTTCAACTCTTTATAACAGCATAAACATTTATTATTAGAATCATTCATCATAACCTCTTACACTAATATTACCAATACAATCTTTACAACAAGCTAATAGCAAACTCATACGATCACGTGGATCTATTTTCCATGTGTTATGAACAATATCCAACATCCACCCCTCGGGGATTAATCCATCGAATACCGGAAACATCATTTCTTTTTCGTATTCTTCTGTTTGAAGTGGCATAGTGGGGCTTAAAGCTTTTGCATTGGGCGAAAGCATATATTGCTCATCATATTTAAAATAATAGCCATCGGGGGCTTCTGTCAAGATGCCACAAAAAGTATCATCAATATAAATCTTGGCACGTTTCATTTCTTAGCGATTTTAACAGGTTGAAGTTCTTCACCAAACAAACTTAGCACTTGGTTTACCTTGTCCATTCTTACGGTAGGTTTCCCGTTTTCTAATTCTCTAATAAACCGATAACCAACACCACTCCTTTCGGCCAATTCTTGTTGTGTCAAGTTGTGTAATTTACGTTTGTTACGAATGTATTCTTCTAATCTCATATTGATTTGGTTTTATCCCTTTCGGGTACAATTAATGTATGGAATAGCGTAAATAATCCCTTTCGGGTACAAATGTAATGTTTATTTCTTGAAATAACCCCGAAAGGGGCGTTTT
>JAGBWA010000014.1 GCA_017630035.1 Bacteroides sp. | reverse complement strand
TGTGGAGTAGCCTTCCCCTCTCCTTCCATGAAGAGATGATTCAATGCCGGATAGCTTTGGAAACGCGCCTTTGCATTGAACATCAAGGCCATCTGCCACAAGCTAAGGTCGGTCGTTGTCACTTGATAATCGCGTTCACCTTGCATCACAAGGATGGGGATGTTCAGTGTAGCCACCACCTCCAACGGTTTGTAGGCGTTGGCAAACTTCCAATACGATAGCGGAAGATTCATCAATGGAGGCAACGACTCGTCGTAACCATAAGCACCCAACTTCTTCACATTGGCCGCTTGGCGTTTCAGCACGGCAATCTGTGCTTCGGCCTCTTTCGAGGGCGACAACGAGTTGATGTATTCCACCTGTTCAATCAATAAATCCTCCAACGGACGAGCCGCACCAGCCAAGAGTATCACACCGGCCAAGCGTCCCGAGCGTTGCGCAACGCGAGGTGCCAACGTGCCACCCAAGCTATGCCCCAGCAGATAGATGCGTTCAGCATCAATTTCGGGATAGGTTGCCACCTGTTCTACAATGGCCACAGCATCATCTACCGCTTCCACATCGTAATCAGCCTCCCGTCCTTCGGGTATGTAGCGTGCACCATACACCTTGGTGCGCTTATCGTAGCGAAGCGTAGCAATGCCCTCTTCGGCCAACAACCACGCCAAGTCGCGGAAAGGTTTGTTAGGGCCAAGTGTTTCGTCCCTATCGTTAGGGCCAGAGCCATGCACAAGCACCACACACGGCACCTTCTTATCCGCCGATGCCGAAATCGGTAGGGTTAGTGTGCCTGGCAATTGAAAGCCATCGGCACCCACCACCACCTCGCGTTCGTGCATCAGTTGTTGGTTGTAGGCTATCGGCGCCACGTTAGCCACTTGTTCGGCTTGCGTTTGTGCAAAAGCCGTAGCAACACTACCTGGCAATAGCCCCAACACCCAAAGATATTTGCTCTTGATACGCATTGCGTTTCCTTATTAATGATGCAACGTACCTGTATTTACAACCGGTTGAGCAGCCTCATCGGCACAAAGCACCACGAGCAAGTTGCTCACCATTGCGGCCTTCTTTTCATCGTCCAACTCAACAATTTCTTCGGCCGACAATTTATCCAAAGCCATCTTCACCATCGAAACAGCACCTTCTACAATCTTTTCGCGAGCGGTGATAATGGCCGATGCTTGTTGACGACGAAGCATTACAGCAGCAATTTCGGGCGCATAAGCCAAGTAGTTGATGCGTGCTTCTACAATTTCGATACCGGCCATAGCCAAGCGTTCGTTCAACTTAGCTTCCAATTGATCGTTAATCTCTTCGCCACCCGAGCGTAAAGTCAGTTCGCCGGTATGGTTTTCATTATCATCGTATGCATATTGTCCGGCCACTTGGCGAAGGGCAGCATCACTTTGAATCTTCACAAAGTTTTCGAAAGCATTCATACGGTTGGCCACCGCATTACCCACGCTCACTTGATTGCCCTTGGTAGTAGTATCCGATGCCATGGTTTGCGAGTCGATTTCGAACATCGCCTTATAGGTATCTTTCAACTTCCATACCAACACCAATCCAATCAAGATAGGGTTACCTATTTTGTCGTTCACCTTGATAGGTTCTACATCCAAGTTACGCGCACGAAGCGACAGCTTCTTCTTATCCAAGAAAGGATTCACCCAGAAGAAACCAGTTTCCTTAAACGTACCGCGATATTTACCAAAGAACACCATTGCACGCGCTTCGTTGGGTTCTAATTGTATGTAACCAGCCAATAAAAAGAACCAGGCAATGCCCAAGATCACCGCCAACACTACACTCCACACTTCGCCTATAAAGCAACCATAAAGCATCGCTGCAGGCATTACCAACAAATGAACAAACAACATCAAGAAGCCGTTCATCTTAAATCCATTGTAATCAAATTCCTTTGTCATAATACTATTGTTTAAGTTAATATCATTTTGATATCACAAAGATAGCGAAAAAGGAATAAAAAAAGCAAGCACTAAGGCTTGCTTTTAACTATATTTAACTTGTCTATTATTTCAATGCATCTGCCAATTGCTTCAATGCTTGCGCCAATACTGCCCGCGGGCAACCTACATTCAAGCGCATAAAGCCCTCACCTTCTACACCGAACATACTACCATCGTTCAGCGCCAAGTGTGCTTTATCAATAAACAGGCTTACCAACGCCTCTTGCGACAAACCAAGCGCCCTACAATCCAAGAACACCAAGTAGGATGCTTGCGGACGAATGAAGGATAGTTGCGGGATATGCTTTTGCAAATAGTCGTCCAAAAAGTCAATATTACCTTTTATATAAGTTAATAGCTCGTCCAACCATTCATCACCCTTCTGATAGGCCGCAATGGTACCAATCGAAGCAAATGGATGCGCCCAAGCAAACTCGCCTGCCTCCATAAATGTTTGGAAGCGTGTACGGATAGTTTCATCGACAGCAATTGCATACGAACTGGCCAATGCCGGCATATTGAATGCCTTGCTTGGTGCCATAAAGGTGAGCGATATTTCCGCCGCCTCCTTACTAACGGCTGCAAACGGAAGATGCTTGTGTGGCGGAAGGGTTAAGTCGGCATGTATCTCGTCCGAAACCACCATCACACCATGTTCGTGGCAAATCCGCGCCATTTCCACCAACTCCTCTTTTGTCCAAACACGCCCACCCGGGTTATGCGGATTGCACAAGATAAAGAGTTTACACCCCTTTATCGCTTGACGAAAACAATCAAAATCTATCTTGTATTGTCCCTCTTCCAAGCAGAGCGGACAGCGCACCACTTCACGCCCCAACTTTTCTGTTACTAAGAAGAAAGGATGGTAAACAGGCGACAGAATCAGCACCTTATCGTTCGGCTTGGTAAAGCACAAAAGCGCAAAGGCTTGTCCCTTTACAATACCGGGGATAAAGGTCAGCATCTCCTCCTCGATGTGCCATTGATGACGACGCAACAACCATTGCTTAATAGACAACGCCCATTCCGGGTAAGCCGTTGGATAGCCCAACACCTCGTTGTCCAAGTATCTACGCATAGCCTCCATTACAAATGGCGGTGTGCGGAAATCCATATCGGCCACCCACATAGGCAGCAAATCATCCTTTCCAAAGTGCTCACCCAAGCCATCCCATTTTACGGAGTGCGTACCTTTGCGCTGGATTATCTCGTCGAAATCATATTTCATAAGTAGCTGTTTTTAGATAGGAAACCAAATAAACACCGCCACATCCCACAAGGCATGCGACAACAAGATGGCCGAAAAGCGTTGTGGATAGAAGCGATACAGAGCACCCCATGCCACACCGGCCACCAAGGCAGCCATAGTCAGCATAAAGTTGCACGAGCCTGCATGCACCAAGGCATAAATAGCAGTTGTTACCAAGAAACCCGCATTGGGCGACCATCGTTCAGAGAGTGTTCGTTGCACATAGCCGCGCCAGAATATCTCTTCGGCAGGACCAATCAAGAAGAGCATCAAGGCAGTGAGCAACCAAGGCGACTCACCCTCCTTCATGCCATAGATTGTATCCACTTGCGGACGAGCAAAGTCGAACATCCATGCCGCCACCTTATCGCCAATCCAGAAGGTACACCACAAAGCTACAGCAATCAGCACACCCAGCACGATATTTGTAGGCGTCCACTTCAATTGCTTCCACCAATCGGGGCGAAACCATGTAGCAAACAGCGACAAGGTACATGCCGAGGCGGTCATCATCCACCAGAAGTTAACGTGTGGCGCAGTGAGTGGCGAGAACATGATTGTCCACAACACAAAGGCCAACACTATGGTAAAGACTACGCGTTTCATCCGATGAAATAGGCTACAAAGAGAGAAATGGTAAGCAACAAGCTGAATATCAACTGCAACTTAGCTGTCATTTCATCCAAGTTGGCAATGGCTGTCATGCCCTCCTTCAAGAATTTGATGGCCATCGAAGCATTCTTCAATGCCGGCATCAAAGCCACCAACACAAGTAACGAATAGTAGGGCAACACACCGGCCACAATACAGCCAATCACCCACACAAAGGGGAATACCATTTCAAAGCAATAGGCATAGGCCGACGCTTTGTTACCCATCAACATTGCAAATGTTTTGATGTTGGCACGCTTGTCGTGCTGCATATCGCGTGTATTGTTGGCATGCAAAATACCTACGGTAATCAGTCCCACAGGAATGGCATTCCACAATACTTCGTAATGGAAGGCACCGGTAGCCACGAAAGAGGTTCCCAACATAGGCAGAATGGCATACGCACAGAAGATATCGGCATCGCCCAGCGCATTAAATTTCAGCATCGGATAGAGCAAGGTGCAAAGCATGCCGCCAATACCTACATACAATAGTGGCAATCCGGTGCAAAGCATCAAACCGATACCGCCCAACAGCGCTACAGTCAGCAAGCCCAACGACAAGCGATATATCTCTTTCGGTGTAAACATACCATCGGTCAGTGTCTTAGCGCCAAAGGTATCTTCTCTATCCACACCCTTCTTGTAGTCGAAGTAATCGCTCCACGTATTACCGGCAGCGTGGAAAACAATGATGTTGAGCAATGCCCACACACCATACCACCAATTCATTTCATAACCTGCATAATTCAAGAAGGCCAATGTTACCAATACAGGCATGGCCGATGCTGGAAACGACCACGGACGCACCGCAATCATCCACTCTTTAAAACTGTGTTTCATATTGATTATTTCTTTTTATATTGTTCCAATTTGGGTAAATACTTCTTTATATCGTTGATGCGTGTTGCATCGCTGGGGTGTGTACTCATAAACTCGGGCACCGAGCTGCCACCTGCCGACATCTTTTGCCAAAAAGTAATGGCCACATTGGGGTTATAACCGGCCATGGTCATAAATATCAGTCCCATATAGTCGGCCTCTGTCTCGTGCTTGCGCGAGAAGGGAAGTTGCACACCATACTGTGCACCCAGTCCGTAGATGGCCGCCCCTGCTTGTTGGATAGCCGCCGACTTCTGACTCAGCGCTTGCGTCAAGATTTGTGCGCCATATTGCGTCATCAGCTGTTGGCTCAAGCGTTCGTTGCTATGCTTAGCCACGGCATGTGCCACTTCGTGACCAATCACTACGGCCAGTTCATCGTCGGACGACACCAGTTTCAGCAAACCTTCGTACACCACAATTTTACCACCAGGCATACAGAAAGCATTCAATTGGTTGTCCTTTACCAAGTTGAACTCCCACGAAAAGTTACTTAGCTCCGAAGCCATTCCGTTCTCCCTTAAATACTGTTCGGTGGCAGCAGCAATCTTCTTGCCCACACGAGCCACCATTGCCTTTCCTTGAGTATTGGTCGATTTGGGTGCCGACTTCATATAATCCGAATACTGCGTAAGGCTGGAGGCAAGCACCTCTTGGTCGGATACTAACAACACCTGTCTGCGGCCAGTGATGGGCACCACGCCACAACTACTCAACAAGATAAGCGAAACGAATAATAGCGTTACAATTTTATTCATATTAGTATGTTTTTATTTCTATTTATTCAACTCTTTGCGTAATAATCAGCAAAAGTAGTCAATAAATCAAAAATATCCAAGAATTTGTCTATCTTTGCGATTAATAAAAACAGACAAGATGATTAAGGCATTGTTTTTCGACATAGACGGCACGTTGGTCAGTTTCAAAACCCACCGCATCCCCACCTCCACCATCCAAGCGTTGGAGGCTGCCAAGGCACGTGGTGTACGGATATTCATTGCCACCGGCCGCCCACAAGTTATCATCAACAACCTGAACGAACTGCAACAACGAGGGCTTATCGACGGCTACATCACCATGAATGGCGCCTACTGTTTTGTACAAGACAAGGTCATCTACAAAAGCCCGATACCCAAGAGCGACATCGAAACCCTACTGAATTTCTGCGAAGCGCAAGGTAAAGCCTATCTTGTAGTGGGCGAAAACGACATCTGCGTGTGCCACGAAGACGAGGAGGTGCGCTTCATCTTCTACGAAACGCTCAGTGTAGATAAGATTCGCGAAGTAACGCAGGAAGAGGCACTTGCCCGGCCCAGTATATACCAAATCACCCCCTTCATCAGCAAAGAAGAAGAGGCTGTTATCCGTCCGCAACTGCCCCATTGCGAGATAGGTCGTTGGTATCCCACCTTTGCCGACATCACAGCCGCCGGCAACACCAAGCAACGAGGCATCGACGAGATAATCCGCCATTTCGGCTTGAAGATAGAGGAAGTAATGGCCTTTGGCGATGGAGGGAACGACATCTCCATGCTTCGCCATGCCGGCATCGGAGTGGCGATGGGCAATGCCACCGATGAAGTAAAAGCCGCTGCCAACTACACCACCACCGCTGTGGATGAGGATGGCATTCTGAACGCATTAGTACATTTTGGAGTAATATGATAGTCAAACTCTACAACAAGAACAACAATCCGCAAGAGCTACAACGCCTTGTCGATGTGCTGAACGATGGCGGCATCGTCATCATCCCCACCGACACCACCTATGCCATCGGTTGCCATGCCTTGAAAGAGCGTGCCATCGAACGCATCTGCCGACTGAAAGGCATCGACCCCAAGAAACAACCCCTGTCTATCATCTGCTACGACCTAAGCAGCATCAGCGAATATGCCAAGTTGGACAACAACACCTTCAAACTAATGAAGCGCAACCTGCCCGGCCCCTTCACCTTTATCTTGAACGGCACCACTCGTCTGCCCAAAATCTTCCGCAACCGCAAGGAGGTAGGCATCCGTATGCCCGACAATTCCATTGTGCAAGAGCTGTCGCGCCTGCTCGATGCACCCATCATGAGCACCTCCCTCCCCCTACCCGACGGCATGGAGAGCGACTACATCACCAACCCCGAACTCATCGACGAGCTCTTTGGCGAACGGGTAGATATCGTTATCGATGGCGGCATGGGCGGTACAGAAGTCTCCACCATCATCAACTGCACCGATGGCGAAGCCGAAATCATCCGCCAAGGCATCGGCTGGTTGGAGGAATAAAAAAGCAATTATAATCATTGGAATTTCAATGATTGTTGCTATATTTGCAACGCAATAATTAAAAAAGCAATGATTATGGACATATATGCTCTTACAGACAATATGATTCTTTCAAAAATGGGAGAAACAATAAGGATTCAACGGCTTGAGCGTAATATCAGTCAAAAAGAACTTGCAATTTCTGCAGGTGTTTCAATAAGTAGCGTAGCTGCTTTGGAACGTGGAGAAAGCGTTTCTTTAAAGACGCTTATTCCGTTACTTAGAACCTTAGGCATTCTGCATATGCTTTCTGATTTTTTCAAAGAACCGGAAATAAGTCCGATTGCATACGCCAAATATTTAGATAGCCAAAAAACTCGCAAGCGAGCATCTGCAACAAAAAACAATAACGATAAAGCCGAATCGGAATGGTAAATTTAGCAAAAGTATATATCTGGGGAGAGTATGCAGGTGCCGTACTTTGGAATGAAAGTACGGGAACAGCCACATTTGAGTACGAGCCATCTTTCGCCAAAAATGGTTGGGATCTATCACCATTAATGATGCCCATTGGAGATAGCAAGACACATTCTTTTAGAGAGCTGTCTAAGGAAACCTTCATGGGACTACCCGGACTCTTGGCCGATGCTTTACCCGATGCATACGGAAAGGCTTTATTAGATAGATGGCTTGCATCACTTGGACGAACATTTGCAAATCCCGTGGAAAGATTATGCTATCAAAGCAAACGTTCGATGGGAGCGCTGGAGTTTGTTCCCGCCCAAGATGACTACTTAGACCAATCGTCTTCCATAGAGATTGGCTCTTTGGTTGAAGTTGCATCCGAGATATTGTCCAATAAAGCAGATTTGAAAACAAACTTAAAAGAAAACGCAAAAGAAGCACTTGTAAATATTATAAGGGTGAGCACATCAGCTGGAGGACAGAGAGCGAAAGCCGTCATAGCATACAATGAGAGAACAGGCGAAGTTCGTTCGGGTCAGGTAGATGCACCTAATGGTTTCAGCCATTGGCTATTGAAGTTGGATGGTGTAACCAATTCCGCATTAGGCGACCCACAACATTATGGGAAAATTGAGTACGCCTATTATAAAATGGCATTAGAAGCGGGTATAGAGATGACCGAATGTCGGTTGTTGGAAGAAAACAACCGAGCACATTTTATGACCAAACGTTTCGACCGCATAAAAGAGAATGAAAAAATACACATGCAGACCTTGTGCGGATTGGCCCACTACGACTATAAAATGCTACACGCATATTCTTACGAACAAGCCTTTCAAGTTATGCGTCGTCTACGTTTACCATACGGACAAGCAGAACAGATGTTCAGAAGGATGGTATTCAATGTTATTGCCCGCAATCAGGATGACCACACAAAGAACATATCATTCCTAATGGATAAAACCGGTACGTGGAAACTATCACCGGCATACGATGTTTCGTGGGCATACAACCCGAAGGGCGAATGGACCTCAAGCCACCAGATGTCCATAAACAACAAATGGAATAACATCATAAGGGCTGATTTAATTGCTGTAGCAGAGGCAATGCACATAAACAAAGCAAATTACATTATCGATGACATTTGCAATGCTGTATCCATGTGGCCAGCACTTGCAAAACAATACAAGATTCCATCTGAGATAATTTCAGAGATTGACAAAACATTATTGTATCGCAACTACTAAATCCTCAAGCGTTTTATAAGTGTAGAGTTGTACAGATTGCTTACTTTTTCGTATAGTTGCCATATTGGGGAGATATTTTTTCCCAGTTGAAAAAAAATATTTTAGCAGTACCTTTTTTTATTTTTCCCAACTGGAAAAAAACACCACCACAAGGAGTGCTTCTGAAGGGGGTGTTGCTTGCGTTGTTGTTGTAAGGTTATTTTGTTGCTTTCGGACGCAATGCGTTGCGCTCCTACGAAGATTGTATCCGAACCCTCGTAGAGACGTCACATTGTGGCGTCTCCGCAAACCGCATGTAATGAGACGCCATATTATGACGTCTCTACAGGAAGCAATATGATAGCAATACGGACACAAACAAAGCAAATTGTTTGTATTTTGCCAAAATTGCTAACGCTCACTTTTGCAAAAATGGGCTAAAATAAAGTAGCTAAAAAACTTGCTTCTGAAATCACGCGTGATTATCGCCGGAATCACGCGGAGTTATCGCCGTAACCTCGGCGATTATTGCCGTAAGCGCCGCAATTCCGGCAGCAACTGCCGCATCTACGGAGGAAATCGCGCGTAATTCCGGAAGCAACATTTCGGACTTTCGGCAAAAAGTGCGAAAAGTAGCGAAAAAAGTAAGAATACCGAACAGATTTTTGTGTAGAATTTTTGTAAGAATTTCGCTATTACGCAGTGAACTAACAATTTAGCCTTTTCGCGTTTCGTTTTTTCGGAGCAACCTTTACCTTGCATCGAAATAAGCGATTCTCGCGCGGTTTGAAAATCAAAATGTCAGATTTGACATTTTGTCAGTTCTCCCAGCCCCCAATATATAACACATGGGGCGCACAACATTTGTGTTATGCGCCCCATGCTTTTGTAATCCCCTATGTAATTGTTATTCTTTCGGATTTGTCACCTTACCCATAAATAGGATAGCATCAGTGCTACTTTCTTCAATGAGGTAGAAGAAGGGACGAGTAGCTTTAAATTCAAAAATCTCTTCCCACCCGACAGCACCTCCCAAAGAAGCTGCACCATCATCAATGGTTACTGCAGAAGCCTCAGTTCCTTTCTCATCTATAGCCATTGATGTATTCTGCTTGATAAGGTTTACGAATATCGGATTATCCATTATTTTAGAGAAATTTGCATCCGACTGGCTGAACGCATCTATTATACCCATATTTTTTAACGCTTGTTTCAAGTTCTCTTTATAACTATATTTACCCTTAAATTTGGGCAATTGAATCTCTGCATTCTTTAATACAGTTATTTGATTTGTCATCTCTTGCCATTTCTCACCATTTATACCTTGCAACACTTGGTCAAGAGTCTTGTCTTCGTTTGGCAATAGTAATACCATGTTGAAGGCCTTATTGCCATAATACAATCTTAAAAGTTTGCAATTTTCGTCTTTGTATCCAAAAGCTATCGTATTCTTCGTCATGTATTCCACATCAACATCCCCATCGGGCGTAGTAAAATCACTTCTTAAATTATCATTTTCAATGAATTCACTTGCCCAAAAAGCCTTAAAATAAATTGCATTAAGCAATGCCATCACAGTTTCGCTATTAATTTCATTTTCGCTTACAAATTCTTTGATGCAACCATTGGTATTTCGTTCTGCCCATTGGTTTATTTGCTTGTATGTTTTGTTATTGAAAGCCAATTCCTTTACTTCAGCATTATAGATGTTCTTCAATACTTTCTTATAATCTGATTTGGCTTTATAGCGATTGTTTACCCAAAACGAGTTGGCCAATGCAATCTTTGAAGTCTTGTCTGCCGATAGCAATCCTTTGTTCAGATTCATGTAGTAGGCATTCATTTCTTCTACACTATAGGCTCCGAATCCAAGAACATTCATCAATTCAGTTTTGGTATTACCGTCTGCTCCATTAGCAAGCATAGACAGTGCTTGGGCTAAACTCAATGGCGATACCATCATGTTCTTTTCACCTTCTAAGGAACTTAATTGATTGAAGAAGTTGAATGCAAAATCATTATTTGCACCTACCATCTCTTGCTCAGTTCTGGTCAGTTCTATTTTCTTATACGGATTGTTGCTGATGTCATTATCGATGCCGTCATCGTCGTTGCTACAGGCAGTGCCCAACAATATAAGGGCACTCATGCCTAAAATGGTTAATGTATTTTTCATCTTTACTCCTTTTTAGTATTTAGAAATAATAACCAAGGCTTAATTGCCAAGCATTGAATCTACCTTCATCAACTATCTTATTTTTATTAATTTCCACCTCGGCACTTTTTGTGCAAATAATATTATATGCCAAAGCTACTTCCAAATGCTTCCATAGTGTTGTTCCCACACCAATGTTTGCACTGAGATTGAATTTCTTGGGCAACCAATCTCCATAATCCATTGTTACTTCTTTTCTATCAATAAGAAATCCTAATTGCGGACCGGCAAAAGCATAAAGGCCGATTTTGTCATTCAAATCGTAATCATAGCGTAAAGAAATGGGTACAACAATTTGCTTTTGCTCCAATGTAGATTTATACATGGGGGCACCGACAAGGTCTGTACTAATAACTTTTGCACTTCGATAATCGTATAATGCACCCAGTTCAATTCCAAACCGTTTTATGGGTAACGAAATTTTAGCCACAGGCCCTATAAAATAGCTCTTATCGGCATCTCTGTCATAATGAAACCTATCAAAAGATAAATCCGTAAGATTAACTCCACCCTTTATTCCAAATTTGACTTGAGCGAAACTTTGCGCATTTACCAATATTAGGCCTAGTAACAATAAAATTAATGTCTTTTTCATGTTCATACTGTTATTAAAATATTCACTTTTACAAAGGAAATGAATTAAATTCAGAAATCTTGTATGGAGAGAAGTTAAATAATATTAATGGCGCATAGCAATGATTTTGCTATGCACCTCACATTTTTTATATCCCCTATGTAATATTATTCTTTCGGATTTGTTACCTTACCCATGAATAGGATAGCATTGGTGCTCTTTTCTTTGATTGCATAGATGAAAGGACGATTGGCAATAAAGTCAATTACAATAAGTTCTTTGCCAGAACTGTAAATCATTTCTTCAACTGTTACTGCAGCGGCTTCTGTACCTTCTTCATTTACTTCGATAAAGGTATTTTGCTTTATTTTGCCAACGTAAATACCTTCAGCAATACCACTCAAATCACATTTATCTGCATTGAACAAATCCTTAATGCCCATGCTTTGTAGTGCAACCTTTAATTTCTCCTCGTATGTAAATTCACCTTTAAACTTAGGGAGTTCTACATTTACAATCTTATTGGCTGTGTTCCCCATCCAGTTTTGCCATTTTTCGGCAGTTAAGCCTTGAATACAATCGTTTATCTCCACTCCTTCGTTTGGCAATACCACTACCA